>JBGCES010000158.1:0-25476 GCA_045106545.1 Saprospiraceae bacterium | reverse complement strand
ATTGCTATTGCAAAAATAGATACTTTAATCGGAAATTCTGAGTATCTAAAATTCAATGAAATAACTGAGGAATTATATAAATTGAAAGAAGAGCTATAAACATTATTGAGAGCGATATCTGACAATCAAAGATGGTCTGACAGTAAAACGGTCTGACTTCTGACCTCTATTTAATATGAAAAAATACAAAATAAAAGAAGCATTCTACACCCTCCAAGGCGAAGGCGCACACAGCGGTCGCCCTGCCGTTTTTTGCCGCTTTTCGGGCTGCAATTTATGGAGTGGACGCGAGGAAGATCGGCATAAAGCCATTTGCAAATTTTGCGATACGGACTTTTGGGGAACGGATGGGGAAAATGGCGGTAGTTATTCGGCAGCAGAATTAGTAGATAAAATTGCGAGTCTGTGGGGCGCAGATTTATCGGTGGGTAAACCTTACGTGGTATGTACGGGCGGCGAGCCATTATTGCAATTGGATCAGCCGTTGGTGGATGCGTTGCATGAACGCGGTTTTGAAATTGCGATTGAAACGAATGGGACGATTGAACCGCCGCAAGGAATTGATTGGATTTGTGTGAGTCCGAAGGCGAATACAGAGTTGGTGATTACCAAAGGGAATGAATTAAAATTGGTTTATCCACAGGTGAATGCCATGCCCGAGCAATTTACGCATTTAGATTTTGAGCATTTTTATCTGCAAGCGATGGACGGTGCAGGGATGGAAGCGAATGTGCAACTGACCTTGGAATATTGCTTACGGAATCCGCAATGGTCGTTGAGTTTGCAGACGCATAAGATTTTGGCTATACCGTGATAGTCTTGAATAAGTAAAGGATTATCCGTATTTTTAATTAAAAATAGCGTTATGAATGATTTAATTGTTGCCCGCTATATGCGGTTATTAGAACCACTTTCTATTGAAATAAAATTGGAGTTATTAGCGCAATTATCAACGAATTTAAAGCGGAGTCTTTTGCCACCTAAGAAGCAAGAACCCGTTGATAAAATCAAATTACTGCATGAGTTAGCGGGTAGTTGGAAAGATATGGATGATAATGTAGTTGATGACATTATGCAGATGCGTACTATCTCCGAACGAGAAATAAACTTAGACTAATGAACGGCTACTTGTTAGATACAGATATTTGTATCCACTACTTCAAAGACCAATTCAAATTGGTACAAAAGATAGAATCAGTTGGAATAGAGAATTGTTTCGTTTCTGAAATTACAGTTGCAGAACTAACTTTTGGTGCATATCATAGTGCGAATTTTAATAAGCATATTAATGAAGTCGTACAGTTAAAACAACTCTTTGATGTCTTACCTATCTTTGAAGCGATTGATAAATATGGCTCAGAAAGATCTCGGCTTAGAAAAGCAGGACAGTTAATTCCAGATTTTGATCTATTAATTGGAACGACTGCTGTTACTCTTGATTTAATAATGGTCACGAAGAATGAGAAACATCTCAGCAGAATTAGTAATATTCAGATTGAAAACTGGACTAAAAAGCAATGGAATGAATTTATAGGTTGAAATTTTTTATCATTGTACAAGAATTACAGCTATCAATTAGCTTGACTTTAAATTTAGTTTACCAAATTTATATACGATGATCAGATTTACCTGCTTAGTGTTTTTACTATTTTCCTTTTTAATAGCTAACGCCCAATCCACCACTTTCGACCAAATCGCCCACCGCTACGCCCAGGCGTCTTTCCCCGCTTTTGCGGAAATGCTCGGCTTGCCCAACGACGCACATTTTCCTAATGACATTGAAAAAAATGTGCAATGGAGCGAAGAAAACTTTCAGCTACGCGGCTTTAAAACAACACGTTTAAACACTTCCACCGTACCACTATTACTTGCCGAAAAACGGTCGGATAATGAAAATGCCAAGACCGTTTTGATTTATCTGCAAATGGATGGGCAACCGACCGATAGTAGTTTTTGGTATCAAAAAACACCTTACACAGCGACCTTAAAAGAGCAACGCGAAGGCGAAGGTTGGGTGGCGATTCCTTACGAAAAACTGCGTGGTGAAATTAATCCTGATTGGCGGATTTTTGCGCGCTCTACTTCTGATGCTAAAGGTCCAGTAATGATGTTTCTGACGGCGATGGATGCACTGGAAGAACTGAAAGAATCGCCCAATTTTAATATTAAAATCATCCTTGATTTTGAAGAGGAATTGGGTTCGCCGCACTTGCCGCAAGCGGTGACTAAATTTAAGGCAGCACTCTCCGCAGATATGCTGGTCATCTTCGATGGGCCCCGGCATTTGAGTAATGAACCGACGCTGACTTTTGGTGCGCGGGGAATTGCAAAAGCGACGTTAGTGACCCACGGACCGCGTTTTCCACAGCATTCGGGGCATTATGGAAATTATATTCCAAATCCCGCTTTGCAATTGGCGCAGCTACTAGCGAGTATGAAAGATGAAGACGGACGCGTTCTGATTGATGGTTATTATGATGGTATTGAATTAGATGAAGACACCAAAAAAATACTATCGGCAGTGCCCGATGATGGGAAGCTGATTCGCTCAAAAATTGGTGTGGCAGGCGCGGATAAAGTCGCGCCAACTTATCAGGAATCCATGCAATATCCGTCGCTGAATATTCGTGGTTTGCGTTCGGCTTGGGTGGGTTCGGAAGTACGGACGATTATTCCCGCTTCGGCGACAGCAGAAATTGATGTGCGTTTGGTTTTGGAAAGCAATCCCGAACGTTTATTGAAATTGATTTATCAACATATTGAAAATCAAGGGTTTAAAATACTCGACCATGCGCCTGATTCGCGCGAGCGTTTGCAATACAAAAAAATCGTGCAATGGGATAGCAAAGTTTCCTACCAAGCCTTTCGGACAGATTTTAATTCGGAAGTTGGATTATGGCTGGATCGCGCGATGCGCCGCGCACATGGGAAAGCGCCCGTGAAAGTGCGGACTTTTGGCGGTTCGATTCCGATTTCGCCGTTTGTGACGACTTTGGGTATTGACGCCGTGATCGTGCCGACGGTGAATCCCGATAATAATCAGCATAGTCCGAATGAGAATATTCGGGTAGGGAATTATATTGACGGAATTAAGAGTATGATGGCGATTTTGAGTGAGGATTTGTAAGAAGAGGACAGAGGTCAGACTTACGCGTACGTTTACTAAACTTCAAAAGTTTAGTAAACGTAGATGAAAACTTATTTTAGAAACAGCTCAATGCAATTTTCTGTGATTTTCGTTGTCTTTTAAGGCAATTACAAAATTTTCAAAAATGAAATTGATGAAAGCCTTATTGACACTGATTTTTGCCATTACTCAGATGTTCCTTTTTGCGCAAAGCGACACCTATTTTTGCCCGCCATGTGGCATGGATTGCGACCAAATTGCTTTTACAGAAGTAGGAAAATGTACGCATTGTAATATGGATTTAGTTAAACGAACTGCCACCGAACAAGAACAAATGTTAGATAGAATCGAAAATGCGAAAGACATCAACGTTGCCGTTTATATGCAAGACGGCATGGAAATATTGTACTTCGCTGGACCAGTAGAAGTTTTTACGTATGCGCGGATGAACGTTTATACGGTTGGCGTAACGAAAGAGCCAATTATCAGTCAGCGCGTCGTTAAAATTACGCCTGAATATAGTATTGACGATTGCCCGACTCCCGATATTATCGTCTTTTTGGGTGGCAATGGAACGAATGCCTCTAAAAACGAGAACGTCTTAAATTGGCTGAAAAAACACGCGCCACAAACCGACCATTTATTCTCCGTTTGTACGGGCGCATTCTTCTTAGGTCGCGCAGGTTTGTTGGATGATTTGGAAGCGACAACTTTCCATACGGCGATTGAAAGTTTGCAAGAAATTGCGCCGAAAGCAAAAGTACATAGCGATGTGCGTTTTGTGGACAATGGGAAAGTAATTACCACGGCGGGCATTTCGGCGGGTATTGATGGTTCGTTACATTTGGTGCATCAATTATTTGGTATCGAACGGGCGCGCGAAGTGGCGCGTTACATGGAATATGATAAATGGCAGCCAGAGGAAGGGTTGATTGTGAGGAAATAGAGGTCAGAAGACAGACCATTTTATTGACAGAGGTCAGACCAATGAACGTGATAGATGACAGATTTTATATGGGTTTTACTAAGCGAATTATTTCAAATAATCCGCTTGGTAAAACCCGTTCTTATTTTAAATACTCCAATCATATTCGCGCAAGCGAACCTCAAAATCTGCATAAGCAGAATCATCCAAAAAACGCTTACCAAAATCAGCTCGATACCACTCGAAAAGTGGCGAACAATTGATCCGTTTTTTATCAATATCTACTAAAAATTCTTGCTCTATAAACGACCTTTCGGCAATCGCCAATTCTTCTTCAATTTGCGCTGTGGTATAAAATGCAATCATCGGACAAGATTGCGCTCCGCAATTTAACGCAAAGTGAATCCGATAATCTAAGTCATCGACTTGCAATGCTAATCTAGGATCGCTTGCGCTAAACATCGCCCGCTGATTGCGGCGTAAAATGCCGTGTTCCACATCATCTAGCGAAAATTCCATTGCTCCAATGGAGAAAATTTTTTGTCTAAAAATGCCTTCCGCTTCTTTCATACTCTGCTGAATCTGTCGCTCAATAATCACGTAATTGGTCATTCCATTATAGATATTTATCCAAAATGCTTTTTTCTGCGTCTCGCTTTTTAATTCATTCAAGTCGAATTGTTGCAAGTCCGTCAAGTGTTGCTGGATTAAATTACGATTGACTATTTCGCCAAATTGATAATTCATTTTTTGAATTTTCAAATCTTTCGAAAAGGGTGCTGCTTGAAACATAAGTACTATTTTTTAGTGGTTGCTTTTTAGTTAAAATTCACAGTTGCAATAATTCGATTCTATCAACGCCGTTTTGCAAGAAATACTAAAACTATTTTAATGAAAAACCTACTGCTCTTTTGTATCTGCCTTGGCAGCTACTTCATTAGTTCGGCGCAAACCGAAAATGTAGCTAAAAATCAAATTGGTGTCAGCTACTTCGCACATACTTTCACACATCCAGGATTAGCGTTCAGCTTCGTACATCTGTTGAAAAAATTCGAGAAAACGCGCACGACGAGAAAAGGAAAAACCAAAACCCGCCGCTTAGACCTACTCGCCCAACAACAACTCGGATTTTATAATTTCAAAGAAAATCACTTCGCCTATATGTTCAATACGGGGGTGAATGTGCGGTACTTTCGTAAAAAAGGAAAATACTGGTCACTTGGCGTATTGACGGGTGTACAGCAACGATTTTTAAACGATGATGCCTACGCTGTGAGCGAAACGGGGGAGGTGACACGCGCTACTAATAACAATTCCTGGCTGTTTAATATTGGTCTGCAAACGCAATTTGGACAATATTTTCAAAATAATCCATTGGGCTGGTTTTTGTCCTCTAACTTAATGTGGAGTGCGCCTTACGCTAATGAATTTATTGGCAGTAGTATCCTCGAACTCGGAATGAGTTATCGTTTTAAAAAGTAATCATTTCACTATGAAAATTTATATCAATCATTTTATACTGCTATTCGTCGGCAGCTTATTTTTTACTCAATGCGCAAAAGAGGAATTTACGATCAGCGAAAGCGCAGATGACTTTTTCTTTTTGGCAGCCGAAGATGCGAACCTACCTGTGCAAGTGCAAGGCAATACCGCTTCGGGCAAAATGATCGTCATGCTGCACGGCGGACCAGGCGGCAGTTCGATTATTTTTAATGAATTATTCACAGAATTTACGGACGAGTTGGAAGCGAAATATGGGGTCGCGTATTACGATCAGCGGAGTTCGGGGACGGCGCAGGGAGCGAATGATGAAACGTTATTGACCCCTGAGCAGTATGTCGCAGATTTAGAACAATTGACTTATTTACTGCGCAATAAGTATGGCGATTCCATGCAGTTTTACCTTTGTGGATTGAGTTGGGGTGGTTATTTAGGGAATGCTTTTTTAAGCAAAGACAACAATCAAGATTTATACGATGGTTGGATTAACTTGGTCGGAGCGCATGATTTTAAACAAATTGCTCACTTCGGACGAGAGAAAATGCTGTTTTATGGTGAGCAGCAAATGAGTCTGGATAAAAACAAAGAGGATTGGGAAGAAATCTTGGAATATTGTCGCGAAAATCCAACGGTAAATGATAAAGATGATTTCATTCAAATGAACGGGCGGGCGCATCGGTCGAATCAGTTGATGAAAGATAGCCTAGAACAAACCTTAACCGTTGCGCCACTCGGGCGACAATTAGCGTTTGCGTTTACTTCGCCTTTCGATAGTAATGCCATGTTGAGCAATCGGCAAAACATCTTTGCTAGTGAATTATTAGAGCGAATCGTAGAAAATCCTTTACAGGAAAAATTGCCCAATATTAAGTTGCCGAGTTTATTGATTGGTGGAAATTATGACTTCGTAGTGCCCGTCGAATCATTACGAGAACAGTACGAATTGTATAGTAGCGTGGATAAGTCCTTTCATGTTTTGCCGCATAGTAGCCATACGATTATTGGCGATGAAATTCCTGCTTTGATAAAATTAATGACGGAATTTGTGGATCGGCTTTAGGTGAAATAGTAGAGTTACCAGTAAATAGTTGCCTAGAGATCTGTAAAATAATGTACGGACTACTCACACCTTGCTTTACTGATCACTGGTTACTAATCACTATGTTTACTCTATTCATCAATCGACCAATAACGCAGCGTTTCTCCATTCACACCTACGCCTAATTTAGAGAAATCTTTCAATAACGTTTGATAATTCACTTTCGTGCGATGTGCTGTAGAAGTGATTTCCAACGCGCCCGTAGCTGGATTAAAAACGACTGTATTTTCCAATAAATCGTCGCTACTTTTGATAATTGCTTCTAATTCTTTGGCGAGCCCTTTATTATAAACATTGCGTTGTTCCAATACTTGCAGTGTCTTTTCTACAATCACATAGAGGTCTTTTTGAAAGCTTTGTTGCTTGCCCACTGCTTGTACTTCTTGATAAGCAAACGCAATTTCATCACCCATACTATTATAAATCGGCAAGCGCGTATTGAACGCAATTTTAGCAGCGCGCACTTCCGTGAAATTATAGCTATAACGCCCAAACCATTTCAACCAGCTTTTACTTGATTTCCCACCTTGCTGCGCAAATTTGGCTAGGTCATCTACGTAATTTTTAGAATATTTTACGGCAGCAGGCGCTCGATTGCAGGCGGGAGAAGTGCCCAATATACATGTTATAGAAAGAAACGTCAGAAGTCGAAAAAGCGTTTTTTTCATTGAAAAGAGGTTGTATGGTTATTGAATTTCTGGATTACTATGTTCCTTTAATGCCGCATCAGAAATAGTAAAACCAAGTGATTGTACTCGCTGCCAATCCCGACAAGCCAACGATTTTTGCTGTAATAATAAATAAGCGACACCGCGATTATGAAGTGCTAAATGGTTTTCGGGAGCTACGGTGATAACTTTCGTAAATCCTTCCACTGCCGTTTGAAATTGACCTTGATTCAACGCAACGACTGCACGTTCAAATGTCGCTTGCAAATGATTATTTATTGCACTTAACACCTGCTGAAAGTAGTCATCTGCTAAGTTGAAATCACCGTTTTCCATTGCCTCTTGTCCCGCTTGCATCCATTTGCTTGCCTGTTCACTGCGCGCGCTGCGGTCGGATAAAATCAATTGTACCAAACGAATAAACTCGTCAGCAATTTCCTTTTTAAATCCAGCATACTGCGCATAAGGAATAATGCCCAAATGATAAGCATGCTCGTTTTGACTAAATGCTCGCCATTGCCCCAAGAAGCTACCGTGCAAATCTTGGTCATGAATTTTATGCTTCAGTGCTGCAAACGCTGATTTGATTTGGTCTTTGATAATGTGGTTTTCGACCAATTCCTGTAAGGCACTATCGTCCATTCGCTAAAGTTGATAATTTAAAAGATACTTGCTCGCTACTACAAATATCGTTCTTAGTTGAATTTTATTCAACTAATTAAAAATAATCCTATGTATCTTGTCGGGCGATAGTTTTTCTTATCTCTAATTCCTTTATCGGACATGCCATTTACTAATTCGACAACCCTACTTTTTTTACGTCGGTTCGCTTTACTCTTTTGTATTATGTTTTTCACCGTAGTCATTTTTTTGCGTTTTGCGAAAGGCGGCTTTGATCCTTCTTATTTCATTTTAATTAGCCAACAAAACGTGGAATCGACGGCACTGATTCAAGATGTTACCGTCAATGAAGGAGGCTATGACGGACAGTTTTTCTACCGCTATGCATTGAATCCCTTTAGTGCGGACGTAGCGTACGGACAACGATTAGGCAACTACGGAATTAAGATAGACAATGCCCGTTATCGTCGCGCGCGATTGACTTATCCTTTGTTGGCGTGGGCACTTGCTGCGGGGCAGACACCACTTGTTCCTTATACCTTGGTGATGGTAAATTTATTAGCGTTTGCCTTACTCGTTTATCTAGGACGTGAGATTATTAATCATTATCGGGGCGAGCCACTGTGGCTTTATTTTCTATTGTTTATCGGTGGGTTTTACTTTAGTACGGCGCGTGATTTGGCAGATTTGTTGACTTGTACGTTATTGGCAGGCGCTTATTTGAGTTTTCTCAAACAGCGGTTGTTGTGGTTTATTATCGCATCTATTTTGGTTTTACTTTGTCGGGAAAGTAGCGCGTTTTATTTACTACCAGCTTATGGATTATGGTTTCTAAACGGGATTAGAACGATTAAATTCAATGATTTTTTCATAAAAAAAATGATACTCTTCTTGCCTTGGATTGTACTACTTGTATGGAAAACGGTAGTGGGTGAAATGTATCCAGATGATGGATTTTCTACTTTGCATGGATTACAAAAGCATTTTACTTTGCCATTTGTAGGAATGATTTCGAGTTTACAGTATAGTTTTACAACTCCAACTATTCCGCTAGTATGGTCTATTATTAAGAGCATTTATATGTTGTGGACGTTACTTCTATTGGGGATTTGCTTTAGGCACACAATACAAAATGAGCAGTTAGCAATTACGCTTGATCATGCTTTTTCGGTAGAGAAATCAGAACAAAATTGGGTTGTGTGGAGTATGTGGATTGGTATATTATTGACGTTGATGTATGCTTTTCCAATTTATACCGATCCATGGAGTTTTATGCGGGTATTGGCACCGACCCATCTGTTTTGCTGGTTATTTTTGGTCGCGTTTCAGGTGAAGTTACCAAAGTGGTTTATGTTGTATAGTGCTGGATTGGGAATGGTAGCGATGAGTATTGTAATTATGCTGCGCTGACAAGAACAAAAACTTCTAATAAATCCCGTACATTTGCCAAAAACGAACTAAGTGAGAAAATATCATTCTGTCTTTTTGGGTACGGGAACAAATTTGGGCGACCGCCCTTTCAACTTAAAGCACGCCAATGCGCTGATTGAGCAAGAAATTGGCTCTATTCGTAAACAATCTACTATTTACGAAACTGGCGCTTGGGGAATTACCGATCAACCCGATTTTTTGAATCAAGTTATCGAAGTGGCGACGACTTTACCGCCAACGGCTGTTTTAGAAAAGATTCATTGGATCGAACAGACAATGGGTCGAAAACGACTACAAAAATGGGGGACGCGGGCTATTGATATCGACATCTTATTTTATGATGATATTTTCTACCAAACGGACAGTTTGACCATTCCACATGCGCATCTCCGCGAACGCAAATTTGTTCTTATTCCACTCGTCGAAATTGCACCAGATATCATTCATCCTAATCTAGGTGTTAGTGTCCAGCAACTTTTAGATAGTTGTAATGATGAAATGATGGTACGTAAATATGGAGCGAAAATGGTTCGAGATAGTTAGACGGTATTAGAAAATAGTACGAAATACTCCAAACCATATCAAATAACTTCCTAAGTAGTTCTACATATTTTTTAAAAAATAAAAGCGTATAAGTCGCTCACTATGGACGCTTTGCCACAATTTAGCAATCAGGCAATTTTGTCAATCTACTTAACTACTTTTAACCATTTTCTAATTATTATTTCAATGTTTCCATATTCTTACATCGCTATAGAGGGCAATATTGGTACAGGAAAAACTACTTTGTGCAATATGTTGGCAGAGGAATCGGGTTGCCGATTGGTGCTAGAGGAGTTTGCTGATAATCCTTTTTTAGAAAATTTTTATAAAAATCCTGAACGTTTTGCCTTTACGGTCGAGTTGTTCTTTATGACTGAACGTCACAAACAATTACAGGCAAATTTGACCCAGCGATCTTTATTTCAGGAAATGGTAGTGGCGGATTATTTCTTTTTAAAAACGTTATTATTTGCTAAAAATAATCTCACTGCGGAAGAGTATCGTTTGTTCCAGCGCTTGTTTGACGTATTGAATTCTACTTTTCCACATCCTGACATTTTGGTCTATTTACATCGCTCTCCCGAGAATCTACTCGCCAATATTAAGCAACGCGGACGTACATGTGAGCAAGAGATTACTGTGGACTATTTGCAACAAATTCAAAATGCCTATTTTGAATATTTTAAAGGAATCACTGACTTACCTGTCGTGATTATCGATGTGGAAGGCATGGAATTTTGGAATAAACGCGAGGAGTATGACTTGATTAAGTATTGTTTGCAGAAGAAATATCCGCCGGGAGTTCATCGGGTGAATTTGCGGTAAGCAATAGTTCAAGGTAACGTTCTGATTCTAAAATAAAAAAAGTCCGCTGCGTGTTGCAACGAACTTTTTTGTGGTCCCACTTGGGCTCGAACCAAGGACCCCCTGATTATGAGTCAGGTGCTACTAACCAACTGAGCTACAGGACCATTAATAACTTCGGCAAATATACAATATTTCTGAAAATTTAGTTCCGTTAAGTGTGAAATTTTAATTTTTGATTTAAAATTGCCTACAACGAATTTTCCAGTTTCCGTAAAATATTCAAATACAAATCGTCCACCTTTTGATCGTGTTCGGTTGATAAACTTGCATAACCGTCCAAGCCAGGCGAAGAATTTAATTCGATAATCACGTAGTTTTCATCTCGTTCTCGCAAATCACGACACATAATATCTACACCACATAAATTCAGACCCATTTTTTGTGTTGCATTAATGGCAATGGCTTGAAAATAAGGGTGGATCGTTGTAGTTACATCCACAGCTACGCCGCCGTCTGATAAATTCGCATTGGGCAATAGATTGAATTTTTTACCCAGCGGTAAAATGCTATCAAAGGAAAGCTGCTGCGCTTGCAAAGTGACTTGTATTCGTGCGTCCGTGAGTTCCAATAAGACATCTCGTTTACTATCTTTTAATGCTTTTTGCTTCAGCAAAACGAGATCCTGAATAGATGTTTCACCGTCACCAATGATGGATAAAGGTACCCTTTGGTAAGCTGCAAATATTTGATTGTCATAAACGACTACGCGGTAATCATTTCCTTGATATGCACGCTGTACGATACCTACGCTATCTTCTTCAAGTACTTTCTCGGCATAATGCGCAAAATCTTCCGCTTGATGTACAAAATAAACGCCAATCCCCAGACTTAAACTGTTCGCCTTGACGATCACAGGATAGCCAATTTGCTCCGCAAAGGCTTGCGCATCGACGATGGAGCTCTTTTTTTGTACGCGTTTATTCTTGCGTTCTGTGAAAAACGTCTTCTCGTTGGGCGTATTAAAACCCAGCTCACGCAGAAAAAAACTGGTATATGCTTTATCTTTCACAATGCGCGAAACGCCACTCGGATTGATATCCAAAGTGCTATGATAGTAGTAACTAATTTTGCCGTTAGCAAATTCAATTCTACCTGCAAAACCATAATGCGGTTCAAGGAAAAGTTGCCCACCAATTTGGGGAACTAATCTTTTCAGTCGGTTAGAAACCGAAGGAATTTTCATTGAAAAAGTAGTTGAAAGGTGGTTTAAAAGTTGTTCAAATGTAGTACAAAAGTGGAAGCTGAACTACTTTTGAACAATCTTAGACCATCTTTAAACTACTTTGATTCTATTTTTAAGCCTTAGGGATTTGGCTGCCATGTTTTCAAATCTGTCGCTCCTTCTTTAAATTCTAACGAAACGCCATTGATACAATACCGCAAACCTGTCGGGCGAGGGCCATCATCAAAAACGTGCCCTAAGTGTCCATCACAACGCGCACAAAGTACTTCTACTCGTCGCATGCCGTAGCTATTATCTGTCTTGTCTGCAACGAAGTTTTTATCAATTGGCTTAAAAAAACTAGGCCAACCTGTTCCTGATTTAAACTTCGTTTGACTAGAAAAAAGTGGTAAATCACAACCTGCACAGTGATAAACTCCAGCTGCTTTATTATCGTTCAATGGGCTAGTAAAAGAACGTTCCGTTCCATGTTCGCGGAGGACATAATATTCATCACTACTGAGTACATTTTTCCATTCCGTCGCAGATTTTTCAACGCGTTGGATGGTTTTACCACGTTCAGAAACGATCACATCCATTTTTCCTTCCGTTTGGGGCGCTGTCATTTCAGCTTTGTCGGCTTTATTACTAACTGAATTTTGGGCACTATTACAAGCGGTAATAGTCAAGAAAAGGACAGCAAAAAGCATGATTTTATGTAGCATAATTTAAGGTGTTTAGCAGTAAGATTATTTGAATATTAGAAGGTAGAACATTCCAGCGGAGATTAAGATGTTAAATTTTTAATCTCGAACAAGCGTAGCGAGCTAACTTCTTTTCTACATAACAAACTTAAATTATCGTAGATAGTTGACCAAATTACTTTAGCGTTTTTTTAACGTCGAAAATTGGAACGCGGATTAAACAAAATAAACGAATTTGCACCGATTTTTTACAAAAGATATTTAGATCTCGTGCAGGTTTCATTCATCATTCCTCTTCCATTCACGCCGCTTGATACTCAATATTCAATTCTTTCAATACCCGTTCCATTTGCAACACGTGGCGTACGTTATGATAAACGACTACGCGGAACGTATCGCCCAAACGAATGCGAATCCACTGCGTTAGCGTAATTCCTGTTGTCACTTTTGTTAAATTTTTCTCTCGTGCTACTGCCAATAATTTTAGTGTTTCTTTCTGCTGTTTGATGAATGTTTCTACTACTTTTTTATCTAACTGACTCCCGTGCGGATTCATGTTTTTAGGACTGTTCATCTTATTCGGTTTTTCGCGGGGGAGCATCACACCCGCAAAGTAATTGCCCAACCAGTTACTTTTAAATTCCACTGTAGCGGGACGATTTGAGCCATCCATTTGCTTGCGCATTTCGGCCAAGTAGTAATCGCCGTAGCGATTCAAATGCTCCATACATTCCAAGACACTCCAGCTATCGGGTGCAGTGCGTGCATTGAGTTCCGCGTTGCTCAATTCCTGCATTGGCAAAGTGCGATTTAAAATATCTTGTGTTCGTGCAACGAGGTCGTCGATTAATTCAGCTTGATTAAATTTCATGGTAGTAATATTTTTTGGAAAAGGGAAGAGGGAAGAGAGAACGCTTCGCTGAGAGACTGCACTAGAGCCGTCACTCTTCTCTGTTCTCGCATCTCTCCTCTTTTATTACCACAAAGATGCAGGCAGATTTTTATAAAAAACTTGATTACGATCAAGACTTTTTCAAACGCGATAAAGTTTCGGGAGACATACGGAGATAAGAAGCGATGTATTTGGCAGGAATTTCTTGAAAAAGATGTGGACTACGTTTAAAAACCCGTTCGTAGCGCTCGCGAGGAGAGTAAGTCAAAATATCCATTTCGCGTTCCATTTGCTGAATCGCCCACATTTCTAGCATAGTACAGTATAATTGTAGATTAGTCGTATCAGCTTGGACAAATTTTAAAAAATTAGTGCGGGTAATGACCTTGAGTTGCGATTTTTTGATGGCTTGTAGATAAAAAGGAGAGGGGCGACCCGTTAAAAAAGAATCCAACGCACCAATAAAAGAACCTTTATAACCAAAGCGAATCGTTTGTTCTTCATATTCGGTTTCGATATATGCGCGAACTGTTCCTTCTTCTACATAATACATATTCGCGTCGCGACTACCTTGTACTTTGAGAAACTCGTTACGCTTCAAAGTTTTTTCCTGCCATAATTCGGCATAGTTATCTAATAAGCGTGATTTCAATTCTTCAATTGGATTCATATTTTTCTTTTTTATCTTGTGCGAAAGATAAAAAACTTTGTGTCTTTTGCGCCTTCGCGTTTATTCAAACAAAACGATTATGCCCATTTTAGTTGTCCTTGCTGGCGTTGCCGCCTTACTCTTTCTAATTATCTATTTAAGATTCAATGCTTTTATCGCCTTGATTATCGTTGCCCTTGGCGTCGGGATCGGTATGCAAATGGCGCCAACTGCGGTAATTGATTCCATTCAAAAAGGGGTCGGAAGTACACTTGGTTATCTTGCGTTGATTCTCGGTTTGGGCGCAATGTTGGGCGCATTGATTGCCGAAAGTGGCGCAGCAAAGTTAATTACGGAACGACTAATTGACGTTTTTGGTAAAAAAAATATTCAGTGGGCGGTGATACTCGCGGGGTTTATCGTAGGCGTACCGATGTTTTATACCGTTGGCTTTGTGATGTTGGTGCCGATTATTTTCGCCGTAGCGGCATCGACGCGTTTGCCACTTTTATACGTTGGTATTCCGATGGTTGCTGCACTTTCGGTGACGCATGGCTTTCTGCCACCACATCCCGCACCTACTGCGATTGCGGTGATTTATCAAGCAGATATCGGTTTAACTTTGCTCTACGGGTTAATTTTAGCTGTGCCGACGATTATTATCGCAGGGCCAATTTTCGCACGGACGTTAAAAAATTATGATGTAAAACCCCGCACTGATTTGTTTCCACCAATGGAAACAGATGTGGATAAATTACCTTCTTTTTCCGTTAGCGTACTAACTGCTTTGATTCCCGTTTTTTTAATGGGATTTGCTGCGATTGCTAAGTTACAACTTGCCGAAGAAAGTGCCGCCTATCAATTTTTTAATTTTATTGGAAATCCAGTTATTGCGCTATTAATTGCTGTTTTAATTGCGACTTACACGCTTGGTACACGAACCGGAAAGACGCTCAAACAAGTCATGGATAGCTTGACGACTTCCGTCAAAGCTATTGCGATGATTATGTTGATTATCGCGGGCGGTGGCGCATTGAAACAAGTATTGATTGATAGTGGCATTAGTGATTATATCGTTGAATTATTTTCCAATACCAATATTTCGCCATTGATTTTGGCGTGGAGTATTGCGGCTGCCTTGCGGATTGCATTAGGTTCAGCGACAGTAGCAGCATTGACGGCGGCGGGAATTGCCTTGCCGTTGGTTGGTTCGACAGATGTTTCACCCGAATTATTGGTACTCGCTACGGGCGCGGGCAGTTTGACGCTTTCGCAAGTAAATGATACGGGTTTTTGGTTGTTTAAAGAATATTTTGGTTTGTCGATTAAGGAGACGTTTATGTCGTGGACAGTGATGGAGACGATTGTTTCAGTGGTGGGATTGATTGGTTGTTTGATTTTGGATTTTTTTGTCTAAAACTTAATCTGATAACTCAGCGACGGCAATATCGGCAAACCATAAGCCGCATTCGTTGCGTATGTTCCCGTTTCATCATTTAAAATGCCGTAGGCAAAAAGCACATTTTTCCGATTCAATGCATTATAAACACCCAATTGTAGTTGATGTGAAAGGCGTCGCTGATTCAATTCAATATTAAAACTTACATCTACTCGTTGATAAACAGGCAAGCGTTGCTCATTGGTATTCAGACGAACAGTTTGTAATACATCTAAAAATGGCACATCGTCTTCACCAAAATCAGTTGGAGCAAACGGACGACCTGACTGAAAAATACCCGTTACGGCAAAATCTAACCAATTGGTCAAGCGCAGCGTAGTTGCTAAAGTCAAACTATGGCGCGTATCAAAAGAATAGGGTGTTTCAGCTGCTTCACCAAATTGCCGCGTCGTTTTCGCGTAAGCGTAACTCGCCCAAGCAGTCCAATGTTTTGTTTGCTGTTCCAGCATCAATTCAATTCCTGCAGAATGCCCCGTTCCTTCCTCTACAAATAATTCCCAATTGGTCGCATCAATTTGTAATTGCTCCAAACTCGTCACACCTTGTTGAAATTCCTCGCGGGCTATGCGGTACAAATGCTGCATATTTTTCCAATATCCTTCTACGCGCCAGCGGCGTTTTTTGTCAATTTGCCCAAACAGACTAGCTGTTGTTTGCCATGCTCGTTGATATGGTACATTTTCGGACGCCGCTACCCATAAATCATTGGGTAATCCTGCATCAGAACGCGTTAGTAAATGCAAAAACTGCGCAGTACGTGTAGCCGAAGTATTAAATTGTAGATGACGATTGAAATGATAGTTAATCGACAAACGCGGCTGTAAAACACTCGCCGTATAATCTTCTAATCGTGCTGCCGTCCAACGCAAACCGCCATTGATTGTCCAATTTTGGTAGTTCCATTCATCTTCGACGTAGAGGTTAAATTCAGTCGTTTCGAGGGCTTCGTTGTATTCGATATTACTGATAAATAATTCAGGAATACTATCTAATTCACTGCCCGTCTGCTCAAATTCTGATAGTCCTGGCGTGAACTTTCGTTGAATAATGCCCGCACCAAAACGCAAGCGTTGCTCTGGTTGAACAAAGTAATCAAAATCAGTTCGTAGGGAATAATCAACAATTTCTGAGCTGTAATATTCACCCGTTCGCTGTGCTAGAAAATCTTCGTCGAAAGCAAATATTTCCGTGTTTTGCTCGCGTAGGCTGGAATAATTAAACTGACTCGCGGTTAAGGTCGTATTCGAAAAAAGTTTGTCATTCAACAAATGATTCCAACGCAAGGAAGCAATCCGATTGCCCCAATTAATTTGATAGTAATCATCATCAAAAAAGATAATATCGTCAAATTCTCCATCTTCGATTTCTTCCTCCTCAAATTCAACTTCTTCAATGGTGGTCGATTCATCCTGAAAACGATCGCGGCCCCAGTACAAACTCGCATAAATTTTATCTTTCTTGCTCAAACTATAATGCGCTTTCAAATTAACGTCTGCAAAATTATACTGCATCGCACCAATTAAATCCTGCTTTGCCTTTTGTTGTTCAGAAATGGAACCTAGCCAGCCATTGACGTGTGACCGCCGCCCTGCTAGCAGCAGCCCACCGCGTTGATTTTTAAAAGGTAATTCTACCAATGCCCGCGCCGCAATTGTACCTACGGATAGAGCAATATTGCGCTCTTTCTCACTGCCTTCGCGCGTCCGAATATCTAAAACTGAAGAGATGCGCCCATCATAGCGCGCAGGAAATCCACTTTTATAAAAACGCACGTTTTTTACCAAATCGGGATTAAAAATGGAAAATAAACCAAAGGTATGCGACGGATTGTAAATGGGTACATCATCTAGTAGAATCAAGTTTTGATCACTACTTCCGCCCCGTACATGCAAGCCACCAAAGCCATCTGCGCCATTCTGCACACCTGGCAATAATTGCAAACTCCGCAGCACATCTGCTTCACCCGCCGTAGCGGGTAAATGACTCAGCCACTGCAAGGGTAAAGTCGTTGCCGCACTTTGCGTCACCAATGAACTACTATCATTGGTTGCCATGATCACCACCTCAACCAAAGTTGCCGCAGCGGTTAATTCAATTGGCAATTGCGTATCACGTTGTAAATCTAATTCGATAATCTGTGGTTGATAGCCGAGGTAGGAAATTTGTAATTGCAGCTTGCCTTGCGGAAATTGTTGACTATAAAATCCATAAGAATTACTCGCTACGCCCGTTCCACTATGGGTTTCATAAATATTTGCGCCAATTAAACGTTCGCCCGTTGTGGCATCCGTTAAGTAGCCGCTGACTGTAAAGCGTTGCTGTTGTTTTCTTTGTAAAATAATACCGTTGGGCGTTCCACTAAAAGCGACATCCGTACCTTTTAGCCATCTGTGTAGCACTTCCTGTAATGGAACTGCTTGCAATTTTGCATTAATCGTTTTGGATGAAATTAATAGTTGCGGTGAGAAAGAAATATTGACCTCTGCTGCTGTTCCGAGTTGCAATAATGCTTCCTCCAGCGGTACGTCAGTTAGGCGCAGCGTGACGGGGTTATCCAACGCGGATTGGGCGTGGATAGTAGAAAGAGAAAATGATAAAATTAAACACAGCAAGTAGCGCAAAATGAATAAAAGTTGGTAGTATTTGAGTTGGTAGTTTAGTTGTTATTCACAACTGCCACCGTTCAATTGATAACGATTCTTTTCTAGTTTTTCGATTTGTAAATTAAAATTAGCGGCAATGTTTTCCAATACTTCTGTTGCTCCATTTTTAACCTGATAAGTTCCTGATAACGAACAGCTTATTAAATTTTCATTCTGCAAATCAATCAAAATCGCATAATAATCTGCGACCGCATTTAATACTTCAGATAATGGCGTATTTTTAAATTGTAATCGCTGGCGTTGCCAAGCCAATTGATTCAGATTATTATCAATTTGAGCTGGACTCAAAGCGTTCGTTGCTGCCTCAAATAACGTTTTTTCATTCGCTTTTAGGATTACTTTTTCTTCCGATTGATTCGCCACGACGCGTACTTTTCCTTCTTTGACCGCTACTTCCGTCGTCGCAAAATCAACGGCTTGTTTGATATTAAATTCCGTTCCTAAAACGGTCACGGTCGTGTTTTTTAACTGTACGCTAAAGGGGCGTTGTGCATCTTTCGCTACGGCGAAATAGGCTTCGCCCGTGAGTTCGACGGGGCGATTTTTAGTAGAAAAAGTAGTAGGATAACGCAGCTCACTATTTTGGTTTAACCAAACTTTTGTTCCGTCTGCCAATTCAATTTGTTCTACTTCTTGCTCCGCTGTTAACGTAACCCATTCCGTTGCTAGAGTTGCATTTTGATACCATAAACCACCAGTAATCAGCAATGCAACTGCCGCAGCTACCCAACCCAACCATTGTCGCCTCGCTGATTTTGATTCCATCTGAACCACTTTAGCAGTAGGGCGAGTACGGCTTTGAATTTTAGCAAAATCCGCATCCAAATCTAACTCAACGGGCAATTCCATTGGCTCACTTTCCTGCCAACCTAGACGAATCTGCTCAGCTAACTGTCGGTTATCTGTAGCTGATGACTCCCACTTTTTTAACCGCAGCTTTTCCGCAGCCGTCGCTTCGCCTTTGAGCGATTTGTAAATAATTTTTATGTAATCGTCTGTTTCCATGATGAAGTAATAGCAAAAAAATGAAGTGGTATTTATTCTAAATTAAGTCTATTTACCTGACCAATAAAGGTAGGTATTCCCCTATCGAAGTTGCGAAAAAATATGCGATAAGTAAAATTTGATGCTTTTGCACAGCTCGTCGTAATGCTTTCAGTGCCTTGGTCATTTGATTTTCGATGGTTTTGGTAGAAATGCCTAAGGCGGCAGCGATTTCTTTATGCGATTTTTCTTCAAAGCGACTCATCTGAAAAATGACGCGACAGCGATTGGGTAAAGCAGCGATGGTGCGTTGGATAGTCGTTTGTAATTCCTCGGCGGCAAGTTCCTCTGGTGCGATTGGTACAACGGGCGTTTCGGGTAAATCAGCGTGTTCTGCAAAATCTATTCGCTTTTCTCGTTTCAAATAAGTCAATGATTTATTCACTACGGCTCGTCTCAAATAACTTTTTAGTTGCGATTGAATCACTAAAGTTGTCCGCCGATTCCACAATTCTACGAAAGTATCCTGCGCAAAATCGCGTGCCTTATCCACATCATTCAAATAACGAAAAGCCGTTACCGTCAGGTAATGATAATATTGATCGAACAACTGCCGAAAGGCACGTTCGTCGTCTTGACGGAGGCGTTCGAGGAGGGCTTTTTCCTGCGGAGCAGTCAAAGGCGATGGGTGCTGCATATTGATGAATAACTTCTAACGAGTAACTATTAACGTGTAACAGCTTGTCCTTGCCTGCTCCGAACTCGATTCGGGGAAGAATATCAGGAAGTAACGGCTGTGCGTGTTGGGAAATGGAACGGAATAAAAGTATAGTCTATTACTTTCCACAAATTCATAGATAAATTTTGATAAAATAAAAATAGTTATAAGTATTTGATTATCAATGTTTTAAATACGGATTAAAATATTTTTAAAAAAAGAAAAGAAAAAAGTAGGGGATTGTTTTCGTTCGTCAGTCTGGTAAATAACGACGCAAATAGAAGTCTTTAATTATTCATCTTCTACTGGTCGTCGTTTGATTCGTAACCATTTTTCTTTTTATAAAATTATTTCAATTATCCCAATTCGCTAGTATGCGAATTTTAAAAAATGTATTTATGACTTTTAAAAATTTCATCCACGGCTTATACTTTTTAGCTCTATTTAGTATTAGCTTCACTGCTTGTCAAAAAGATTTAGACTTACCCGAACCAACAGCAGAAACGACCGAAGAAGACGGTGGTAATGCAAATAATAATACCACCAATTTACGCGCCATGATGCAATCTGACACTTCAGGTTGTTTTGAACCGACCTTCCCCATCACTTTTTTGTACGAAGACGGTACTACCGTCACCGCAGAAGCGGAGGAAGATTTAGATGATATTTTTGAAAATGAACCTTATCCCGAAGATATTGAATTTCCGATTAATTTAATGGATTATGAAACGGGCGAAACGGCAGTAGCCAACAATGAGGAAGAGTTAGACCAATTTTTTGAAGCTTGTTTTGGTGATGAAGAAGACTGGGATGATGAGGATGATTGGGATGACGAAGGACACGAAGAATGCGAGGATTTTATTGAAACCATCATTGGTTGCTATGAATTGACCTTCCCGTTTACCTTGGAATTAGAGGACGAAACGACGGTAACGGTTAATGATGAGGAAGAATTGGAAGAGGTTTTCTTTAGCGATAACCCACCCGTTGATTTTGTCTTTCCTTTTACGCTCGTAAGTTTGGAAGACGAGACCGAAGTGACGGTTAATTCTGAAGAAGAAATTGAGGAACTATTAGAGAATTGTGAAGATTTCTATGACGACTGGGATGAGGGCGACGAATTGGAAGAATTGCTGTATGCCTTAGAATGCTTTACGCCTAATTTTCCGCTAACCTTCATTTTAGAAGATGAAAGTACGATAACTATTAACTCGATTGAAGAGATATTTGCTTTAGCGGAAGCAGAGAATTTACCTGAAGACATCCAGTATCCTTTTGACATCACGATTAACGAAACGGGCGATGTGAAAACGATTAATAACGAAGAGGATTTAGACTTTCTATTTGAATATTGTGATGAAGCAGCATACGGAGAAGATGATTACGAAGAATTTTTTGAAGTATTTGAATGTTTCACACCTGTCTTTCCCGTAGATTTTGTCTTAGAAAATGGCGAAACGGCTACGGTCAATTCTATCGAAGATATTGAGGCATTATTTGAAAACGAAACTTATCCAGAAGACGTCGTTTATCCACTTGAGGTGGTTATCAACGAAACAGGCGAAACACAAACCGTTGAGAACGAAGAAGCATTGGATGTGATTTTGGAAGCCTGCGAAGATTAAAAAACACGAACATCGCTTATTGTAATGACGAAGCCACTTTGTACCATTTGTACAGAGTGGCTTTTTTTAAATCGCATAAATATGATCGATATTTCGTTTGCGTTTATTCAAATAATAATGCCATAGAAAAAAAGTTGCTACTGTCCGTAATGGCTGCCAAGCTGCACCGATTTCACCAACTTCTTCCTTATTCGTTGCGCCTTTCAATTCCTTTACGGTATTCACTACAGCAATATCACCGAGCGGTAATATATCTCTTCTTTGCAAAACAAAAATTAAATAGACATTCGCTGTCCACTTACCTATGCCTTTGATTTTGGTCAAATATTCGTGTACTTCGACGTCAGACATTTCTTCTAACCTTTCAAAAATCAATGTTTCAGCTAAAACTGCATCTGCAATATTGCGCAGATAACTTGCTTTCTGTCGACTCACATAACACTCCCGCATTTCTACATCATCCAATTGCAAAATACGCTGTGGCGTAAAATCGCTGTCCACGTATTCGAGTAACTTCTTGTAAGTCGCAAAAGCAGATTCTAATGACACTTGTTGTTCCAAAACAATGCGACAGAGTGAGATGAAACCAGGCGGGCGTTGCCAATTCTCAGGTACGCCATATAGGTTTTTTATTTCCATAAAAATGGGATCGAGTGCGTAAAGTTGCTGTACCGTCTCGGGTGTGATAATTGCCATATTTTAATGTATAATTGGTAATGTATAATGTGTAATGGAAGGTTTCGGAGGCGTTATTAAGCGTCTGATCGACGTTGTAGATAAAAGAAAAATTGAAAAAAAATTACTCCTATGGAACTAAATTTTCTTTACTAAAGTTGAACCCTTTGATTACGAACAACACCAGTTATCGTTTTCTAAATCTTCCGAAAGTGTAGATGTGATGGATTATTACGCATTAATCATTATCCATTACACATTAGAAGAATACCGCATCAACTGTTAACTAATTCTTAAAAAATTTTACCTTTATGGTTACAATGACCACTAACGACAAAGCCTTACGCAACGAGCGCGTATTCGAGCAAGAATTGCTGCCCCACGCAGATGCTTTGAATACGTTTGCGTATCATTTGACCTACAATTCAGATGATGCGGAAGATCTCGTGCAAGAAACCTACTTAAAAGCGTACCGTTTTATCGACAAATACCAAGTCGGAACGAACGCTAAAGCGTGGTTGTTCAAAATTTTGAAAAATGGTTTCATCAACCAGTATCGTAAAAAATCTAAAGCACCTACCAAGGTGGATATTGATGAGGTAGCTAATTTTCATAATGAAGAGGACACGCAGCTATCTGGTTACACAGATTTGCGCGAAGAGATGTTTCAGCATATGATGGGAGACGAAGTTACGATGGCGATCAACTCGCTACCAGTTAACTTCCGCATCGTAATTTTGTTATGTGATATCGAAGGTTTTACCTACGAGGAAATCGCTAAAATTATCGATATTCCAATCGGTACAGTACGTTCTCGTTTATTCCGGGCACGTAACTTGCTGAAAAAACAACTAGCTACTTACGCTTCGTCTTTGGGCTACGAAGACAAGCGTAAATAATAATCGAAAACGGCATTAGGTATTTACTTAGGTAAGTACTTAATGCTATTTATTTTTAACTGAGCTATCAGAGTTTTTTAGTAGAATTGTTCAACTTTTCAGTTGTTTAGCCACGTTGGCATCAGCAATTGGATTCATCAATGATTCAATACTAAAATTTGCAAAACCTAATTTTAAATACGGTGAAGATCAGATGTTGTTGATTCTAAAATTTGCTTAATGCAAATCGTCAGTCTTCTACCGTTAACTGTTTCACTCTTTATTACAAAAATGCAACTGTTCAACTTCCATATCATTTCTGTCACATTTTCTACCATACCGAGTTTTATGACTACGGATGGTGTCTGTGAAGACGTGAATTTTACTGGTAAGTTTAGTCTAAGTTGCTAATTTAAACTCTGAGTAGCGTAAAACATTTTAACCGATGCGAAATCTGCAGAATTATGAAGCGCTCGTGAAAAAAGTCACGATGTATTTAGACAATGAACTAGGTAAAGATGCCGAACGCGACTTACTCCGAGAGATACAAGCTAATCCCGAATATAAAACCGTTCTTGCCAAAGAAAAGTCCTTCCGTGACTTCATCAAAAGCCGTGTTCACCGCCGCAAAGTTTCTCCATCATTAATTGATTCTATCAAAGATCGTATCAAAGTTTCTGCACCAGTTTAGAGTGGTGTGAAAATGGTTTGAAGTAGTTTGGAAGTGGTTTGAATATTGTTCCCACTTTAAAATTACCCACTAACTTATTTTTACCAAGAAAGAATTTGCTTTTTCCTAGACGACGAATCTGCCAGGCGTGACTTCCTCGTTTATGAATTGCAAAAGTAGTATGAAAACTTTTTCTCGTCAGACGTTAAATTATAAAAGTTTTGGATTTTGAGTAATGAGTTTTGAGTGAGATAAATGAACAATTCAAACATCAAAGAATTTAACTTCTGCCGTTTACTACCTAGAGGATAATGAATAAACATGTATCGAAATATTGATGACGCATAAATAAGAGACATGCGAGTTCTAGTTTAGAACAGACGTCCATGATCTATAATTGCTAACAAGGATAATTTTGATTCTAATAAATAAGAAACCATCTCGCTGTAAAAGTGAGATGGTTTCTTGTATTTTATTAGAATTATTCCTGTTGTTATAAAACAAAAGAGGCTACTCTTTTGGAGCAGCCCCTCTTTTCTTAAGGTTTTTAAGTACAAGTCTGTACTTAGATTTAGGAGTAAAACGAGCAAATAATGCAAATAAGCATTAAGATAAACACTAATACGTGCTCGGTGGAATACTCAGATTCCTGTGCATGGTGTTTTGATGAAGACATAAAATAGGGAGTTGAGGTTAAAAAATAATACTACAAAAATACTAATTATCTAATAAAGTTGGTGAAAGTATAAGAGTGGAATGGTTGATTCTTATTGGCATATGAGTTTATTTTGTTAAATCAACATAATGTACAATAATTGTATTGTTATTTACAATCATTTTTTATATCTGCTCCATTTCTTGTAAAAAATCCCTAACTTTGAGTCTAAATATTAAGAACAAATTGAATGTGTTCTATTTCTAATTATGTTTTGAGTTTAACCTGTATAAGATCTAATAATCATCTTAACTTTATTTGTAAGTATTGTTTTTTTAAGTGGAATATAGATGTATCAAAAAGCCATAATTCTATTCTTCTTTGCACTCTTTTTTTTATCTACTGTGAGTGCTCAACGAGAGGGTTTCCAACAATATACATCTAATGGAGTACTAGGTCAAAGTGGTTTAGTGATGATACCAACTGCGCAGCTTGCTGTCGATAGAGCAATAGTGGCTGGTTGGTCTTACATTCCTATACAAGCAACAGTAAGGGAGTTCAGTCAGTTGAACAACTTGCCTGAGTTTATTCATTCTGCACGATTAAATTTTTTGCCATTTTTAGAATTATCCATTCGATTTACTAAAACAAAGGATGTAGTAGAATTGGGAGATCGCTCTATCTTTGCTAGAGTACAGCTTTTGAAAGAGACAGGTAAACGACCTGCAGTAGCAATTGGGGCACACGACTTGTTTGGACAGGTGCCACATTATCACTCGGTTTATACAGTAGTCAGCAAGCATTTTAGCTTAAAAAAAGATTTGATCTTAGGTGGGCATCTTGGGTATGGCATAAGTACGCGTGAAGAAGTGCAAAATGAACAACTTCAAGGAGTGTTTGGAGGAAGTACGCTACGCTATCGTTTTGCTGAGATTGGGCTAGAATATGATGGTGTAAAAAC
>JBGCES010000157.1:0-7432 GCA_045106545.1 Saprospiraceae bacterium | reverse complement strand
GATTAATCGTGGGCCAAGCACTTACTACGTGCGAGCGATTGAAAAAGCGGCCATTATCGCTTACAACCACGAACTAAACTTCCCTAAAGCTTATAATTTATATAGTCGCTTAGAAGAAGTCGCTACTACGGATGAAATGCGTTTTGATGCCCAAATTGGAGCGTTACGCGCGGCTTATCGGGCAGGAAATCAGCAAGCGGTTTATGCCACCGCACAAAAGGTGATGCAAAACCCGAAAGCAAATCAAGAACAGCAAGCGAGTGCCAATTTTTACTTAGGTAAAATGGCATTTGATAATAAAGACTATGACAATGCGCTGCAAGCATTTAATCAAACGATTCGCTTGAGTGACAATGAAAATACTGCGGAAGCGCGCTATTTGGTCGCTAATATTTACTATTTACGACGTGATCTGGATGTAGCGCAGCAAATTGCTATTAATGCAAATAAAGAGAGTTCAGGTTATCCGTATTGGGTTGCGAAAAGTGTGTTGTTGTTATCTGATATTTTATTAGAAAAAGGCGACCTATTTAATGCGCGAGCAGCATTAGAAGCGTTGATTGAAAATTACGAAGAAGATATTGACTTAGTCAATGAAGCGCGTACTAAACTGGCAACTGTTAACCGCCAAATTGAAGCACAGAGCCGTCTGCGTTCTAATACCGATGGAAATAATGGCTTTATGGAAATGGATACGGGCGGAAATTAGGGCACTTCTAATCTGCCATACATCGAAGTTTATGGCAGATTTTTTCAAGTAGTAATATTTTAAAATAAAGCTAATCCATAAACTCTACATCTGCCATAGACTTCGCTTCGCTGCGATATATGGCAGATGAACTAAGAATAAAAAATGCAATCATTAAATAAATTCCTCACACTCATCTGTTTTATTCAGTTTGCCTTTACCGCAACTGCCCAAAACCCCGATTTGCCGTCAGGCGAAGTGGAAGTTATCGCCGACTTTGAGGCGCGATTGATTGAAACGGAAAAGCTAGATGTAGCGCCCCAGTTGCCACCGCTAGATACTTCTACCGTTCGTCAATCTTATAATCCCCAACCATTAACCCTAAATGTAGAATATTTACCTCCTCGCATTCGCCCGATTGCGATGCGCGGCGATGAACTGCCTACGGCGTATAACGGTTATGCTAAAATAGGTGCAGGTTTTCCTAAGTCATTTTATGGAGATTTGAGTTACGACATTTTTGCGCAAGAGAAATTTGACGTGGGTATTCGTGTGAATCATCACTCGGCAGACAATACTAATAATCTAGAAAATCAACGTTTCAGTAACACTTCTGCGGGCGCAACGGGTACTTATTATCTGCCGCAAGGTTATTCTGTCAAAGGTAATTTCAACTATGCTGTAGATGATTATTATCTCTATGGTTATACCAGTGAAGATAAT
This sequence comes from Saprospiraceae bacterium, assembly GCA_045106545.1. Lineage (GTDB taxonomy): Bacteria > Bacteroidota > Bacteroidia > Chitinophagales > Saprospiraceae > JBGCES01. The sequence goes on along the minus strand of JBGCES010000157.1, from coordinate 6,021 downwards.
CCAACACCGCCGATTGACGTAGTTACGCCTACGGATGTATTACAACGCTTCAATACGGTGGATGTAAATTTAGCTTTTACAAATGCTTTACCGACCAAAGGTGATCTTAACTATCATGCGAATTTGGATTTCTACTTTCGAACGGATGGTGATTTGGATGTGGGACGTGAACGGGGAACGGATCTAAGCATTGGTGCTACTAAATGGTTTGATGGTCAACATCCACTGAGTGTGACTTTACGGACTGATTTTACCGACTTTGAAACCAACGAAGAGTTTGATTTAAATAACTTCTTCTTACAGCCTAATTTCACCTATCACGCGGAAAATTTCAAAGTAAAAGCTGGTTTAAACCTCGCTTCCCACAACGATGAATACTACTTTTTTCCAGATGCGGAAGCAACCGCGAATATCATTGGATCAGCATTAGCAGGTTTTGTTGGAGCAAAAGGTGATTTGTATAAAAATAACTTCCGTAACCTAACCGAATACAATCCATATATCCAATCTCGTTCACGGATTCGCAATACGGATTACATCAATTTTTATGGTGGTGTAAAGGGTAATGTGGTAGGTTTTGAATACACTGGTCAAGTTGGTTACAAACAAGCTAATAACCTTGCGCTCTTTGTTAATGACTTCACTGGCGACGATAATTTTGATAATTTTAATCGTTTTGATGTGGTGTACGATACCGTAGATGTTGTAACGATTGGCGGTACAGTTACCAGTCCTAATTTCCGAGGTTTTGACCTAACAGGAACGATTAATTTTAATAATTTCAGTCCACTCGAACAAGAAGAGGCATGGCACTTACCTGCTTTTGAATTGACGGTACAAGCTAAATATGTTACACTAGAAGATAAAGTACGTTTAAAAGGTCAGTTGTTTATTGAAAACGGTGTGCCTTTCCAAAATTTCGCTGGCGAAACGGCTAATTTGAACGGTCTGCTCGATATTAGTTTAGGAGCAGAATATATCTTCTCCGAGAACTTCGGTGCATTTGTAGATGTCTATAATTTGGCTAATAATCGACGGGAACGTTGGTATAATTATCCGACTTTAGGTATAAATGTGCTGGCGGGATTGACGGCGAAGTTTTAGATAAAAACACAATAGGCACATAGGACGCATTGTTTTATTAATTGAAATCTATGTATCCTATGTGCCTACTGTGTTTAAACCAATTTTAAATCAAATGTTCACTTTCCGCAAAAAATATTTATTCCTCACCATTATCCTCTTCATCATCGAGGTATTAATCGCACTCTACGTCCGTGACAGCTTTATCCGTCCTTACTTTGGTGATTTTCTAGTCGTTATTCTCATCTACTGTTTTCTACGTACCTTTCTAAGCATTAGTCCACTCTATATCGCCATTTTTACGCTCCTATTTGCCTTCGCAATTGAAATCGGGCAGTATTTCAAATTGGTAGAAATATTAGGTTTGAAAGGAAATAAATTAGCAGAAACGGTGATTGGGACAGGTTATAGTAATCACGATATGGTAATGTACACGCTGGGTGTACTATTCGTTTATTTCATAGATAATTATCAAAATCGCCATAATGAAAGCTAATTTTTTTGACTTTTAAATCATGAAAAATGAAGCTACACTTAACTATTTCTATTTGCGTCCTCCTTTTGATTGCTTGTAAAGAAGAAAAACCACAATCTACACTAATTCAGATTCCCCAACCAATCCCTAAGCTTGTCACTTCCTTTGAAAGCGAATTAGCCGCGCTTGATGATCAAAAAATCGAGTCTATCGATTTAGCGACGGAATTATTTCAAAAATATGCTACCCAAACAGAGCATCTCGGTCAAAGAGATTCGCTCTTTATGCCGTATTTTAATGTTTATAATTATGGGCGTAGTTTATTACAAAATGAAGAAGTGAGTACGATTGAAAAATATGGATTTGCATTTGGACAAAATAGTAAAAAATCACTCGTTCCTCACCCAAGTCAATACCTTTCATCTAACATTATAGTACATCTTTCTCCAGAAATGCAAAGCTTTTGCAATCAACAATTAAAGGAATTTAGCGATACGCCTAGCTTAGCTACAATCGCTGCAAATGCCCTTTGGTGGGAAGATTTTAATCAGAAGTACCCAGACTTTTTTCTAAAAGAAATGACGGATTATCATTATAAAAATTGGCACCTAAAAAATTTATTGATGGGTACAAATCAGGTTGCCGTTTTTTCTCCTGATGGAAAGCTACTGGATAAAGCGGAGCAAGTTTATCAGAATGTTTTAAAAGAGCATCCAAATTCACAAACGAGTAACGTATTAGTGGAATATTTAGAACTTTTGCAAAAAGATAATTTAACGAAGAGCGAAGCAGCAGTTGAATTTTTAAAGCAATTTGAATGATGTAATAGTTGAAGGTTGCTTTTCTAGCATGAAATAATATTAAAACTCAAAAAAATTTCAAATCTTTGCAAAAAATGGGTAGCATATACGAATGCTATCCATTTTCGATTTACTATCTGGTTTGATTGAACACGCCTCACACCGTCAACCGTCAACCGTCAACCGTCAACCGTTCCATGCTATACTACATCCTCCGTCCCATCGCCTATTTCGCGCTACGCGTTTACTTTCGTAGAATTTATATGACGGGAAAGGAAAATATCCCCGATAAAGGACCGATTGTTTTTGCGATCAACCACCCGACGGCGTTTATCGATCCAATTCCAATTACGAGTTTTTTCTTTCGTTACGTGACCCACTTTATCCTGCGGGGCGATATGTTTGATACCCCACTGGCAGCAAGAATTTTGAAGTCGATTAAGATGGAGCCGATCTTTCGTTTCCGCGATGGCTTTGATAATTTACGGAAAAATCAAGAGACGATGGATCGCATGGAAAAACACCTCGCGGATGGCGGAAATATTACCATTATGGCAGAAGGGATTCGCAAACATGAAAAGCGATTGCGGCCGATTCAGAAAGGAACTGCACGGATGATTTTTGGTAGTTATGGTAAGTATAAAAATGATGCGATTCAGGTTGTTCCAGTAGGAATTAATTTTACAGATGCCCTCAAAGAACGCTCGTTTTTGATGTATGATTTTGGCAAACCGATTCCGATTAAAAACTATATAGCAGATTTTGAACAAAACGATCGGCGGGCGATTAAAAAATTGACACAGGATATTGGTAAAGGAATGAAACCGCGCGTAATTCATGTCAACAAGCCTGAAGATGATCAAGTAGCCGATGAAGTATTGGATGTTTTTCGGAATGAGCGACATTTTTCGCGTTCGCCATTATTAAGTAAAGACCGCTCGCTGTTAGAGTCAGAATTGAAACTGGTCAGTCAATTAAATGAACTAGCAGAAGAACAAAACAAACAACTAAAGGAAACTTCATCTGAGTATAATTCATTATTGAAAAAGTATAATTTAAACGATTATATTGTTAAACAAAACAGTCGTTATAACTTCCTGACTATCATTGGATTAATCCTCTTTTTACCCATATTTATCATTGGATATTTAGTGAATATCTTACCCATCAAATTTGCTTATAATTTCGTAGAGAAAAAGATCAAAGATCCCCTCTTTTATGCTTCCGTTTTCTTTGCTGTTTCCATGTTGGCATACTGGGTATATTGGCACGCTATCGCCTTCGTTTTAGCGATTGTAGATATTCCACAGTTGGATTGGTGGGCAGAATTGTTATTGCTATTCGCTATTCCTGCATCAGGTTTAATTGCCTTGAATTATAAGGAGATTTTTACAAATTGGCGATTAGCACAGCGGTTTAGAGGTTTAGCGAAAGCGGAACAGGAGCAGCTATTGGCGATGCGGGAAAAGATTAAAGCGTTTTTCAATACTGGTAGCTAAGCCTTCAGGCTTTCCCGTCACAGTCCTTTAGGACGCTTTCCAAATTATATCGCCCTAAAGGGCTTCAACAGGAAAGGATAAATCCTTAACTACCAACCCAACCCTTTTTCAGCACCTCGCGTCTTACCTCAACAGAATAGGTATTCTGCTGAGTGGTTGCGTCTTCGGCTGCCGCTTGGCTTTTTTTACCCAAAATTTAGACATATCATGAAAAAACTATCTTTCCTGTTTATTGGGGTGTTATCAACATTATTCTTTGCATGTTCTACTTCCGATGAAATACTAGTCGATGTAAACGGCTTTCGTTTAAACGAACCTTTCCAACTCGCCTACGAAGAGGCTTCTACTTGTGAATGCAATGCAGATTTTTCTATCACTTTTAGTGATTTGTTGGAAGATTCTACTTGTCCACCCACCGTGGAATGTATTTGGGAAGGTGGTATAAAAGTGGAAACCACCATTCAATTACCCGAACCTGCGATAGTAGAGTTATTTCGCGGAGCGAATTTAGAACAAGATTACATTGGTCAGATTGATACGATTGGAAATTACATCATCAATATCGTGAATGCGGAACGAGAAGAGGCTGAGCGCGATAATCCCGAGGCTTATACGGTTGAGTTATTGGTGACGGAATTATGATAAAAGGGAATTAATCTGTTCAAATATTTGTTATCGGTGAAATTCATTCGGCAAACGGTGGACGGTCGTTACACTTGACGGCAGACAGCGATACTTCACATGAAACCTAAATCTTATTAGAGCATGCCAAAGAAAAAGTCGGATAGGATTACTTATGATGAAAAAGTTATGGGCGGGAAAGCCTGCATTCGTGGAATGCGCGTTACTGTAAAAACGATTTTTGGTTTATATCAAACAGGAAATTCAATTAATAAAATTCTAAAATATTACCCTTATTTAGAGTCTGATGATGTTGAAGCAGCACTTGATTACCTTAATTAGAATTTAGGCGCTATTCTCCAAAATGTAACTCTCAATTTTAATATGACTTCGAAGTAATTTAAATTGCGCAGCACTACTATAATCTTCAAAAAAATATCGAAGAATATTATTTACTGTACGCCAACAGTTATCAATAGGGTCGTAAGTCTCATCAAAAACCCTGTCAGGCTTTCCCCACAAATTTGTAGCCTCATAAGAATTAATTGGCTCAAATTCTATTCTCTGCCCTTTAGCTAGAATATTAGGTGTCTCTTTTTCATTACAAACGTATCTGTTTAAAACCCCTTTTTCAGAATAGAGAAAGGCATACATATTTATTACGTCGATTTGCGTTATCCGATAGTAAGCTAAATCGGCAAATTTTCTAGCTATCTCTAACTCTTTTTCGTAAGATTGCACCCAGTAACATTCTTTACTTACAACTCCAGTCCACTCCTGTCTATAATTGGTGACCAATATAAATTCAGAAGATCTATCATCTGGATCTCTACGTAAAATTAACCTCGTTGCAGAATCTAAACCCCACAGTGGCTGTTGTGGTTCTTCATAAAAATCTCCGTATCCTAACAGATTTAGAAGATGACGCACGGATCTGCCTTCATTCTTAATAATCATACAACCATAGTAACAACCCATTTATATTTTTTCTTAATTTTTTAGGCAAAATTGCTATGTTTACAAAAGTTAAATTTACCAAACACAACTAAGACATGAGAGTATTTTATCTTATCTTTTTCATTACTATATTTTCTCACCAATCTTTCGCTCAAAAACCACAAAAAAACATCATTCCGCCCGCTTGGACACCTGCTACCGATCGGATCGCCAGCATGGACAAACGTACTGCCGCTACTGAGCGTTCACTCGTTTCTAGTATCGAATTTCGCAATATCGGACCGACCGTTTTTAGTGGTCGAGTGTCGGATATTGCGGTCGATCCGCGCGATCCGAGTCATTTTTATGTGGCGTATTCCTCGGGTGGTTTATGGAAAACGAATAATAATGGCGCCTCCTTTGAGCCACTTTTTGACCACGAAGATGTCATGACCATCGGCGATGTGGCGGTCAATTGGACGACCGACGAAATTTGGCTTGGAACGGGTGAAGTTAATAGTTCGCGTTCGTCTTATGCAGGCGTTGGTATGTATTATTCCCGTGATAAAGGAAAGACCTGGGAACATCGCGGTTTGGCGGAAAGTCA
>JBGCES010000156.1:0-3182 GCA_045106545.1 Saprospiraceae bacterium | reverse complement strand
TCCAGAGTTTATAACGATCCAAATCGGGATCAGCGGCGAGTTGCGCGGGTGTGTGGCGAATGATGTAGAGCAATTCGCGGAAGCGGTCAGCATCGATATCCGAGAAGGTTTTGCGGCGGCGCATCTTTTCTAGCCGCCTTGCCTTTTTGCCAAACTGAGGAAGGTACTGACGATGCTCTCCCGCATAATTACGACAGAGTTGGAGAATCGCGCCCTGGGCGTTGCCGACGAGTCCGTGGCGGATGGCAGTGGCACGATCCAAGCCAAGCGCGGTGATGCGCTGGTGGTAATAGTCTAACGGCGTGGTGTTAGATTGACTTTTAGCATTAGGCATAGCAGTATCTAGTGCTGCTACCACCACTTTGTTGTTGGTGTACATACATAAAAGGGTTAAGCTGTAGACGTACCGATGACGCTTACAGCAAGGTGAGAAGGAAGGAGTTGATAGGTTAATTAGTTCACTGGGTTAATTGAGTTGACTGAATCAACTCAGTCAACCTAGTCAACTAAATCAACCTAATTTTGCTAATAGACAATACAAGAATAGGCGTACTGTGATCCAGTAGCGCCGAAGGAGGTCAATTAGCATTTAGCGGATGTTATCTTCTTATAGGCATTAAAATTTAGGGCTACGCTTGGACAACGTGGTCGAGCGCAGCAAGTGAAGAAAAAAATAAAGTTTTACTCAATAGCATAAAACCGACGGAGCGGTCAAGTCTTGGAATGTGGGATTAAATGATAAACTAAAGCAGTCGGGTGATGGGTAGAAAAAAATAGTCGGATGAAAGGTTAGGTATCGGATATTTCTAAAATATCCGATACCTCAATTAGGGTCTCCATCAATATAGCGAGCAAAAGGTAAAACATGAAGGAAATTTATATATTTCTAAAATATCCGATACCTCAATTACTCCCCTTCCGCCTTTTCCTCCTCTGCTTCGGCGAGTAGGCGACGGATGCGTTCGATCAGTTGGCGGGTTTTCCCCTGTTCGGCGAGTTCGACGATGGCTTCCGCAATTTCGAGGGTGCCACCGCGCCCCGTTCCTGCATTGGAAACCTGATTTGGCGTGACGAGCTTGGAGCGTGGAATTTCATTGAGTTGATCGGCAATAATTCTAGCATAGTTCGAGGGAAGTCTCCCAGATTTGGTGAGTTGACGTAACAGTTGACGCAACTCATCGTTGAGTTCACAATTGCGTTTGGGCATTTTTTCAAGCGTGTTTTTGTATGCACCGTTGGCGGCAAGCTAGGCAAGATACCTTTTGGTTAAAGACATTTGTATCACTTAGCCGTACAACCTATCCAGCGGCAAGGCAGAGGTTTAAAAATAAAGAATTAGTGTTGTAGGGATGACGCTACGTTTACTAAAATTTTGGAAGTTCAGAAAACGTAAAGTACACAGCTACTTATCCGAAAATAAAGTCGCAGTAGCGTTTCATAGTATGACGATAATTAGTTGAAGTAAAAATATTGTTGAGGCTAAATGTATGAAATAGGATGCGTTGATCCAAAAATTATAACAGAAAAATTACTAAAAGAGATAATTATGTAAAACTATGGATAAGTATGTATAAAAATGTAAGCTATAACAGGGATCGGAGCGGGCTAGAGGTGAGGATGGCGTGGTAGCAATTAGAGATCTTCTTCCAGTTGCTTAAAGGAAATGTCCAAAGCAGTTATAATACGGTTTAGGTTCTGTAAGGTCATGTTACATCCCCTTTCACATTCTCCGTAGTGCGAACGGTCAAAGTCATGCTGGTTAGCAAACGTTTCTTGGGTGTAACCCGCCCGTTGGCGAAATACACGGATACGTCGTCCAACCTGCCGATAGAATGCTCGATCTGCTTCCGTTTCAGGAATTTTGTTTTTCATAGCGGCAAAGGTCGGAGCAAATCTCGGATTATGGAACTGGTTATAACCCCACTGGTTATAATACCACTGGTTATAAGCATCATTTTTTGATGTTAATTGGGTTGTTATACACTATGACCACATGCCTTATCTAAATCTTACTATTCACCGTATGGCTCTTGCACCACTCCAGCGGTTGGTTTAAATCTACTCCAATCAATAAACATAAAAACGATTTATCCCAAAATGACAGGAGACTATCCGCGTACGAATAGTCATCCTGTATAACCCCAAAAAACCAAAATCTTGTCCCGACGAATGACGGGATGAAAACAATCTTATATATCGAGTGTGATATTTCTAATTTATTTAATGCGAAAATACAACCTTTTTACGGAAAGTGCAAATAATACTATATTTAGAAACAAATTTTTATTTTTGTGATTCTATTAATATTGTACACCTAAAAAACAATAATGATACGTTGTAGCTTATTACTTTTCTGTACTTCATTTTCTCTCCTGTTGTTCGCCCAAAAAGAAGCGAATTACATCACCGCCTTAGCTAATCACCTTGATGCGAGAAAAGAGGTCAACGTATATGGTGGACGCGCCGATTTGGTTACTACTACTCACGCCATTGAAGTAGAACGCGCTCACAAATGGAAGAATAGCATTGGGCAAGCACTTTGGTATGCACAGCAGCTCAATTTAGAAGCGGGTATTATTCTAATCATGGAGGATAAGTATGATTATAAATATGTGCAAATGCTTCAGGCTACGCTCAACTATGCAGGCATGGGAGAGCGCGTACGTTTACAGGTGTATCCGTTGGATTTTCCTAACGTGACTGTAGGAGATGTAATGCGCAGTGCAGAAACGGGGTTAAGTGTGAGTTGAAAAGTTTGCTTAGCCTGATTGGTATATTGCAGGCGAATCATTTGCGCCGTCTGTTCTACTGGCACAACTTTAAATTGATTACCCGTGTAGTACAATTTACCTTTCGGTTGATAGCGAGGTGACATCACATAATCGTAGTTGCGTGCATCGAGGATTAGATGCCCGCCCTTACGTAACGCTCGATGGAAGTTTTGTATAGTCTGTTCCTGTTCTGCGGCTGTTAATAAATGGGTGAAGGAGTTCCCCAGGCAAATAATCGCATCAAACTGTCCGTGCAAGTCAGTTGGCAGCTCTAACCAATTGGCATGTACCACATTTAAACTGACCTGCTTTGCTTGAGCATTCTCCTGTGCTTTTTCCAACATATTTTGCGAACCATCTAGCGAAGTGACTCGGAACCCCCGTTGCAATAACGTTATTTTGGAAGAAGGG
>JBGCES010000155.1:0-1700 GCA_045106545.1 Saprospiraceae bacterium | reverse complement strand
CATATGGTTTTGAAATTCAATCAACCGAGAGTGGTGTCCAAGCTATACCTGGCAACAAACAATACTTAAAAGTAAAGGTTATTCCATATTTGTCTGAGACTTTAGCAATGTACGTTCAGCAAGTCATTAGTCAAAATAGTATGACGAAAACTAATGCAGCACAAATTGGTATGAATGTTCTTTTTTGGGAAAACTTTGCAAAGAAAAACCCTAACCATCCACTCGCAGTTGATGCGCAACAACGATTTAAAACGAACTTACCTTTGCTGCTTTTAGGAACAGAACAAAAACCGTTTTTCCAAGATGGTCAAATCGAAAGTACTTATCCCGTTGTTTATAATCAGATTATCATGAAGGAGGGAGATAGTCAGGTAACGCCAATTTTGTTAAAATACTTAGACGTATTGAAAAAGAATGGCTTCAAAAGAACGGAGGCAGTAGATGCCTTTTTGAAGCAATATATGTAGTAATAATTTAATTGTAAGATGGTTTGATGGTCAAAATATAATTGACCATCAAACCATCAAATTTATTCATCTTTCAAAGAATCTACTGGATTGACCAAGGCAACGCGTAAACTTTGCATACTCACGGTCAAGAACGCAATCCCCAAAGCAATCACACCTGCCATCATAAACATCTGCCACGACAACTCTGTCCGATACGCAAAGCCCTGCAGCCATTGATTCATGGCGTACCAGCCAATGGGAATCGCTAATACTAAAGCAATACCAACGAGAATTAAGAACTCCTTGCTGAGTAAGGTTACTAGATTTTCGATGGACGCACCTAATACTTTCCTAATACCGATTTCTTTAGTTCGTTGTTCCGCCATAAAAGTGGCTAATCCAAACAAGCCTAAGCAGGCAACGAGGATGGCGAGCACCGAGAAAATAAGAATAATTTTAGCCAGACGGCGATCTTTCGCGTAAAGCGTATTAATGCTTTCGTCCATAAATTCGTACTGAAACGCTAATTGCGGTACGACCGTAGAAAAGGTGCTTTGCAAGTCGCCGAGTAGGGTTTCATAATTGCTGGTTGCCGTTTTGACAAGGACATATTCCTCGCCAGCTACATTGCCGTTGTGTAGTACGTAAGGGCCAATGGGTTGGTACAAACTACTAAAGTGAAAGTTCTCTACTACACCTACGACTTCCGTTTTATTACTTGGAAAAAGATTAGGTATTTCCTTGCCAATCGCTTCCGTAGGTGTCCATTCTAGATAGTCAGAAATATATTGATTAATGACGATTTTTACCACCGTATCGCCTGCTACTTTATTGGGCGGTAAGCCGCGTCCTGCCAATAAATTGAAATTTAAAATATCACTACACTCGGCGGACATTTGGTTGGTGTTGACAATAATTCCCGATTCAGAATCGGCGGTTTTAGACAAGGAATAACCACTTTCGCCGTCCGCAGTAGGGTAGGATTGTGATAGACAAACGGACTCTACACCGCTAATATTACGAATACTCTCACGGAGTGAATTGCGCTGACTTTGTTCGTTCACGCCACCGATAGCAAGCGCAATGACTTGATTTGGCTGAAAGCCAAGTTTTTTATTTTGAATAAATTCTAATTGCTGATAAAAAGCTAAAGTGCTGATTATCAAAATGATAGAAGCTGTAAATTGGATAACTACCGTCCAACGACGAAAACGACCTGCTGCGTCATTTTTTCTAAAGGTAGTTTGTAAT
>JBGCES010000154.1:0-4482 GCA_045106545.1 Saprospiraceae bacterium | reverse complement strand
AGTGAAAAAACAACCTTCATTTGCGGTTAGAACAAACTACTTTGAAGGTTAAAAAACAGAAGAAAAGAAAGGTATTTGGTAAAAAAATAATTAAATAAAGAAGTAGAGTTATCAATTCTCCTATTCTGTTCTGTTCTGTTCTGCTACAAATATAACAAACTATTATTTCTAAAAGCAAGTATTTCATAAAATTTATTATAAATATTCACAATAGGAATTTTATTTCAAGCCCAGAGAGAAAATGAAATGTATCCAAACGAATCAAGATTTCATCTAATAGATTTTAATTTTTTTTGACGTATTATTTATTAATCATAACTCTTAAAATTTAAAAATCAAACAGGTACACAACAGCTTTATAAATATTTTAAATAAAATGGCAAAAAGTCTTGAAACAGTAAGTAGGTGTTAAACTTTAAGCAAAAAAAAATCTAAATTTACAATTCATTACCAGCAGCTAAAATTACTCTCCCACAAAAAAGCTGTATTTTTCCTCTATCAAAACTGATTAATCCTTATTTTTTTCTTCTCCAATCCTTACTTCAACTACTACTCCTAATCTCAGATCTTACTTATCAATTTACTAGGAACGTTCAAAAATTAACTTGTGAACTTTTTGTGCTGAAAGTGAATGTCGCTCTCACTTTTACATTTTATGTTTTACATTTTCAATTTTACATTATCCAAGTAGATATCCCCTCCTCATTTCATCTAACCTACTTATTAGCATTCAATTACACAATTGAAACAATTTATCTATGAAGAGCATTTATCTATTTTTCCAACACCTCTTATTGCTGCTATTCTTTGGTTCACTCACCTCAGATTGCATCGCCCAGAATCGTTATATCAGCGGAACCGTACTGGATGAAACTGGGCTACCACTCGTCGCTGCGAACGTCATCACTGATTATGGCATTGGCGGAACTATTACTGATTTCGATGGGAATTTTTCTATTTCCGTTTCCGAAAAAGAGAAATTTCTCCTAATCTCTTATGTTGGTTATCAGACCGAAGAAATTCCGATTGATAACGTATATACGATCACTGTACGGATGAAAAGTATACAGGAAATGGAAGAGGTCGTAGTAACCGCACTAGGCGTAGAACGAGAAGAAAAAGTACTTGGCTACGCAGTCTCTCAATTAGACGCAAAAGACATCGCGGATATCAAACCAACTAATATTGTAGATGCCATCGCAGGTATCGCTGCGGGTGCTTTCGTTACTGGTAGTTCTTCTGGACCAACCGCCTCAAGTAACATCAATATTCGTGGAACCGCTTCGTTACTAGGTAACAATCAACCGCTATTTCTGGTAAACGGTATGCCAATTACCAACGAATTATTCAGTTTTGATGATGGACTAAACGGTTCTTCTACCATTGACTTTGGTAATGCGGCTCAATTAATTAATCCCGACGACATCGCTTCCATCAATATCCTTAAAGGCCCTGCTGCTTCTGCGCTTTATGGTTCGCGAGCAGCCGATGGAGTGATTTTAATTGAAACTAAAACGGGCGCATCCAATAAAGGCTGGGGCGCAACTATTAATTCTTCTACCACGATTGAGACTCCACTCAAGTTACCTGATTACCAAAACGAATTTGGTTTTGGAGGTGGCGGAAAATATAGCTATGCAAATGGCTCAAATTATATTGGAGCACAAGAATATTATGAAGCTTACGGTGAAAACTGGGGACCGCGACTCAATGGCCAAGCAGTCAAGCAATTTGATTCAAATGACCAAGCCGTTCCTTTCACTCCAGCAGAAGATAACATCCGCGATTTTTACCAAACTGGTGTTACTTCCATCAATAACATAGCGATTAGTAACAGCTCTGAAGCGGCAGACGCGCGTTTTTCGTTTACAAATTTGAATAAAAAAGGTATCGTTCCAAACACGGATTTACAACGGAATACTTTTAACTTAAATATCGGTAATCGCTTACTCGATAATAAACTAAAGACTCGGATCAATGCGATGTATATTCGTAGTGGTTCTAGTAATATTCCCAATGCAGGTTATGATGAATCTTCTTCTATTGCTTATGGCTGGCTGTGGTTTCCACGCCAAGTGGAGATTGGAGCTTTGCGTGATTACTGGGTACCTGGACAGGAAGGCGTAGAACAACGCTACGTAGAAAACTTATGGGTAAATAATCCTTGGTTTGTTGCTAATGAAAATACGAACTCTTTCCAAAGTAATCGCCTAATTGGAAACTTCGAAGCGAGTTATGATTTTCTAAAAAAGTTAAATTTACGCGTTCGCTACGGAGCTGATGTAGTAAATGAAGGAAGACAATACCGCCGCGCACCTTCTACCAAAGCAGTTCTTTTAGGTAGCTACCGCGAAGATGAAATTTCGTTCTCTGAAACCAATGCCGAAGCGTTATTGAGTTACGATGCAGGTCGGATTTCTAATTTCACCTTAGAATTAAAAGCTGGTGGTAATATCATGCGCCAAAATGCGAACTACTTAGTTGCGAATAACCCAGAATTGAAGTTTTTTGGTACAAGTCCTAGCGTTTACTCTTTGACCAATAGTCGCTCAGGCGTACTCGTTGAATCGCAAAAAACGCAGACAGGTATCAATAGTGCATTTGGTATTGCTACTATCGGTTTTAAAGAAATGATCTACATCGATGCTACTTATCGCCAAGATTGGAACAGTACTTTAGTCAATCCTGCACTCGGACTGGCTGGTTCTGATTATCAATTTGGTTATCCATCCGTTTCCTTTACAGGAATCGTTTCAGATATGATCAATATGCGTTCTTCCAATATTTCTTTCTTCAAGGTACGGGCAGCTTACGCAGAAGTAGGTAATGGTGCACCTGACAGTAGATTTGGTAATACTTTTACTCCGCAACCTGCTTTTGGTAGCAACTCCGTTTTCACTACCAATCGCACAATCGCAGATCCTAACTTAAGAAATGAAAGAACGACGGCGTACGAAGTAGGATTAGACGTTCGCTGGTTTAAGGATCGCTTACGTTTGGATGCGACCGCTTATGACATGCGCAGTTTTGATCAGATTATTTTCTTACCAGTAGGTACTTCTAGTGGATACGATTTTAACTTAACCAATGGAGGTACGATTCGCAATCGCGGAGTTGAATTATTTCTTAAAAGCAACGTAATGCAAAGAGATCGTTTCGGTTGGGAAATCACGCTTAATGCTGCTCACAACCGTGCGGTCGTGGAAGAACTACCAGACGTGATCGAAAGTGGGCGCTACAGTATCGTTGCGGATCTTTTCCCTGGTGATGAAGGTGGGGCAGATTTAGAATATGTCGCCGAAGAAGGCGAGTTACTCGGACAACTATATGGATTAGGGTTTGTACGTGGACCCGATGGTCGCATTGTACACCAAAATGGATTACCCGTATTGACCAAAGAAAAAGTATCGGCTGGTTCTTATCAGCCTGATTTACGCATCGGTTTATACAATCGTTTCTCTTTTGGAAATTTCCGTCTAGGATTTTTGATTGATGGACAAGTTGGAGGAAAAATCTACTCGCGTTCACACGCACTTTACAATACAGGTGGTGCAATTACTAACGCTGATGATCCTTTACTACCCGTTAGTACATTGGATGGACGTACAGCATATTCTGTAAGCTACGATGCTGATGGAGAACCCGTTTATTCATTAGAGCAATCAGGTGGAATTGTGGGACCAGGTTGGAAATGGGAAGATTCTAACGAAAATGGTCAAGTAGATGTAAGTGAGTTGCAGGAAAATGACGTAGCGGTCGAACCAGGTGGTGCTGGCTATACAGGTTACTTTTACAACTACTATGGAAACGGTTTTAACCGCGATAATATCGAAGCGGCGACTTACGATGCGACTTATTTTAAAGTACGTGAAGCACGTATTGGTTACACCTTTGACGATATGCAACTAGCAAAATTGGGCATTGACAATATTCAAGTCGCACTGATTGGTCGCAATTTGTTGCTGTTCTCAGATGTACCGACTATCGATCCAGAAACGTATTCTATTCGTAATGGACTATTTGTACCTGGTTTTGAAAGTACACAACTTCCCACTACCCGCAGCGTAGGTGTTGCCTTAAATGTGGTTTTTTAAAATAAAGTAATTTAGATAACTCGCTGAATATCAACCTACTAAATTCTTGAATCTTTTGAAAGCTGGTAATTTCTCATGTGCCAAACAATCAATCTTAAAATGCTAAGCACTTTCTCGGCGGGCGGCAGAGCCTGTCCCGCATAGCGGGATATTGTACTGTCTGAGCATGTGTATGATTGATGCGAGGCATCAAAGGTTTAGGAAAAGGAGTTTACAATACTAGAATTTTTGGTTACTTTTTTTTTTATAAAAAAAGTAACAACACTCTATCAATTGTTTAATTTCAATAGTTTTTTAATGAATATTTTTACAATAGAAATTTCTTTTTTAAAGTACTTAAACGCTATAAAATAATAATAATGTTATCAATATATAAATACATACTACT
>JBGCES010000153.1:0-5370 GCA_045106545.1 Saprospiraceae bacterium | reverse complement strand
GGTATCGAAAGTCACTCCGTTTTCCAGACCTGATGTTACGTGTCCAATATTTATACTAACTGGAACAATTTTCAATCCCGCTGTTTTAAAATCATCATTTAAAACGACGTTTTTGACGGTACCAGCAGGTGGGGTATAATCCCCGTTTGTACTTACCGCTCCTTCATGATCGATTAGTAAGGTATATTCAATCGGGCTACCTACAAAAGTGGTAGTTTTATCAACTGATTTAGTCACGCTGATATCTACAATTGGAATTGCCAAGCCTACCTTGGGTGGTTCGGTAGGTAAAATAGCGGAATTATCATCCATTCTGTCCCCTGCGAATGCGAAGCTGTTCCAAGCAATATCTCCAGAGGAGACACCAGTCGGGTAGGTGACGGCATACTCAATATTCAATTCTTCTCCTGGCGTAAATTCAAACAGGTCGCCACTTGGAAAAGTAAACCGCAGAGCTTTTACCGCAGTAATTGGAGAAGGTAGAGTGGTAGTCCAATCATTCGTACAACCAGTCGGAAAAGGTGTTGTACCAGTCGTCAGTTCATCTCGGCAGGGAGTGGTCGAAGTAGAATATTCTACCACTGTCCCAACTGGTAAAGTGGACATATCGACTCCATCAAAGATAACATCGAATTGGCTACCTCTTGCTGTACCCACTTGAGTTTCTGTCAGTCCAACATCTCCTATATGGGGTAATATATCGTAAAGAATAAAATTAGTTAATCCAATACTACCTGTGTTTTTTACATTTATTTGAAAATCTGCAGAACCACCACTAACGGTAATTCCTGCTACTGCTGGGAAGGGCTCAAAATTCGTTGCTGTTGCCGCATCTCCCTTTACTGCTTTATAGGATTGCAAATCGACCACTGAGCTTGGAGGGGTCACATTTTCTGTGTCTGCGCAAAAAGCATCGCCAGTAGTCAAGCCGTCACCGTCTAAGTCATTTGGATCGTCACTTGAGGCGGCTGTCGGGCTACTTGAAAAGCTTCTTTGACATTGTAACTCTGTAACCGTAATTGGATCGGTGGGAAATACTTCCATAGAGTTGACGGCAGAGTAATTCAAAGTACTTTGATTCAAATAGAAAGAAAATCTAAATGAATTTAATCCTTCCCATCCGCTTGCGATTGGAGGTTTCAAAAAAGTAGCTCGTACTAATTGCCGTCCAGTGCCATTATAATCATCAATCACTTCTACACCAATATAATTTCGTACAGAAATCTCGTCTAACTCAGAATAGGGCGTATCATTTCTATTTCCATTACTTGTACTCCATGACCAACTCCCTGTCCCTCCCAGCTGTATATATTGTTGTGCTTCATAGCTAAAAGTGTAACCAAATGGTAACAAATCAGTCATTACTAAAGAATCTGTATCTCTAAAATCAGCACCAACCGAATTGGCAGTCAAGGTGATTAAACCGCTTGTTTCCCCAACGGATTTTTGTGCGCGCAAAATGGGATAGGCATCAATAATCTCAACGTCATCTTGTATAAATCCTAAAGAATCTTCTTCCACGCCATCGTCAATATAAAAATAGGCATAGTTCCGAACCCGATAAGAATTCTGCATGGGGTAAGTCTGGCTATCTTCCGCCACATCACCTCTCAGTATCATACGAGCCGCTGTCCTTAAATTAGAAGGAGTAACGCCTACAAAAACACCAATGCTTTCCGAATCCCAAATCAACTTTGCAATACCAATACCTGACGGAATTTGATTCAATATCTCTGCCCAAGAAATTTCATAATCAATATTATAAAAACCAGTTACTGTGTGAGGTACATGAAGGGTATCATGCGAGCCATCTGTGCCGATATATTCTAAGGGAATAGTAGGATTATTAAGTACGAAATCGTCTTTATCTGGGATGGTAACATATCTAATATCCATCGTCAAGTTAATATGATCGGTAGGTTGATACGCCGGATTTCCACAAGCAGTAGAACTTGGTAGTTGTGATTCGTACTGCGTTGCGGCATTGGGCGTATAATCCAAACAAGGAAGCGGGTCTATTATTTTCCAATAGTAAGGAGTGGTACTAGCAGACGACGTGCGAATATTAATAAAAAAATCTGCGTCTTCTCCTGCATAGGTTTTGTCTTGACCACTCGCAAATGGAGTGGAAGCCGTTTTAGTATGCGTACCAATGGGATTGGGGAGACCAAAACCATGTAATAAAGTATCGGTATCAAACATTCGATTAGCAGGGATCACTGCTTCGCCCAACGGATAACCTTCAAAAGTGACAATATTTTCCGTTTCTAAAACAGGAGGCATCGCTGAAGCTCCATAGACGGAAGAAGGAAAGGTGACTTCGACCCAATAAGCGGATGCGCCCGCAAATGCACAATCTTCGTTGCTCAAATACTCCGTATCACTCCAAGTAACCGTATGGTTGTTCGCATCATACGTCCCAGATGAATTATTATAAACCACACCCGCAGGGAGTTCATCTATTAAAGTCCAATTCGCTAAGTATAAATGTCCTGGTGCATTAGTAGAAAATGACGGGTCACAAGGATAAAGAAAATAACGAACTGGTGCATCCAGTAATGCATCCGAATCAGGACCATATTGTAAATATTTCTCAATTCCTAAATTAGCCGTTGCTGACCAAGCTCCAGAGGCGACATCCGATACCGTAGCCGTATTATCACTGGTTATGGTAGCATCTATATCAAACATTTCACCGTCAGGAGTAATGTGATTAGGCGATTTAGCTAGAATGTCAAATTCAAGCGAAGTACCTGCAAAAACGACATCTTGTAAATCAATTACCCATTCATCCGTACCCGAATCAAAGTAAAAACTCTCAATCGCAGGGTGGACAGCGGGTAGTTCGAAAGTCGTTGGTGATTGGGCGGGGAAGCGCACTTCAGAATTATATGCCGCATTTTCATCTACTGCCGAACACTGAAGCTGCATCCGAAAAAGTATCTGTGTACCACTGGGTTGCGGGCTGGCATCAATGCGATTGACCGTAATTTGCCAAGCGGCAGCTAAAATCTCTGATTCTTCTTCTGAGTCAAAATTGGGGCTATCATCTGCTGACCATTCAACAGAATTGTTGGCTACGAATACTGTTGAATGGTGACAATTATTTGCTAATAATACTTGTGTATCAAAGGAAAAATTTATTGTTAAAAAAACTAAAAAACAATACCTAATAAACGAAATTAGCATTGAATAAGTCTTGAACAATAGCTTATGAATGTTATGAGTAGCTTCCATATATGATGTATATAATTGAAAACGTAATGCAAGCAACATACATTAAAAAAAACTCGCAGTTTATAAGAAATAGTCTTCCGAAAAAACATCTAAAAAAACTAATTCGTTCATTATCAGTATTTTACAACAGCGAGCAATAGACTAATTATTTACAATAGAAAATAGGAAAATTAGGTAGGGTTGCCAAAGGGATAATTATTGACCAAGGAGTGTTAATTGTTTAAAATATAAAATTACGCTTATGACCGACGTTAACTGTCAATAACATTTATGATTAAATTTATATCTGAAAAAATGATGCCAGTAGCTGGTTAAAGCTATTAATTTATGGAATTAAAAACTACCAGATGTGACATGAATATATTTATCATTAATAAAAAAAAGCTGATCGACACCGAAGTATCGACCAGCTTATTGTGATTGATTTGAATGCTAATCTTTATATTATTATAGTAATTTGAGTTCTACTTCTTACTGTCCTCCTTTGTTAATCTCAACAGTGATAGGCAAACAAAGTGTTGCTGGACAAGAAGAGCAATTATTCTCTGGTGTGGTAGTCAATGTTTGTGTACAACTATTATCATCCACATCGCGAACTAATAAGGTATAAGTTGTAACACCATCAGCAGCGAAACGGCTATCTTGCGCGGCATTTACCCATTCTAAGGTTAGTGCATTACCATAAGTGCCAGTGCCAATTACTTCTGCCCCGTTTAGTACCTGAAACATATTGGAATTACCACCATCAACGACCGTAGCAGTTAAGTTAATCGTGAAATAATCATCTGTGTTGATCCCCCCCGTATTATTATCTGCACATTGCTGAGTTTGTCCAGTAATGGTAATTTCACAAGTTTGGCAAGTTAATCCTAAATCATATTTATGATCTCCACAGCCCGTCGCCGCAGTCGTCAGATCGATAAATGGTAAACCATCAGGGCGTGCGCCTAAATTTCCTGTAGTCAAATTAGTACCATCTACATCTGCATCAATATTATCATTAGAACCAGCATTTACCATAGACGTTATGCCGTACATTTCTCCACCTACTGTAAATTCATCCGTTGCAAATTGACTTTCGCCAAAAACTAGGGCAAACGCATCAAAACCTTGTTATGGTAAAATCTAATTGTTAAGTAGGTTCACAGATTTAAGACGTTAGACGCTGGACGTTAGAAAATTGATAGTCAACGAGTTATCTAACGTCTAATGTCTAAATTCTAACGTCTATCTACTTAAGCGTTTTAAGTAGTATTATTCATCATAAGCTAAGGCTTTTTATCAAAATAATTAATGATTTTTTTAATACATAAAAGGCTGACAAATAGACTCTTTTTCTAACATTACTTTGACGCGTTTGCCCTAGCCAAAAACAATGAAATACTGTGTCTCGTAACTCATGCCTGTATAAGCATTATTGGCTACACCCCCTGCATCTACGCCCGTCGTATCGACATTGGTTTCGTTGAAGTAATATTGCCCCGTCGCGGAACTTGTAGTAACCCCCACCAATGCGCCATTTCGATCAAATAACTGAACTTTGATATCTGAAATACCTCGTTCGCAAGCGTCCTGAATGCCGTTTTCTAAACTGTCACACCAGACGTAGTTACCGATTTCGAGCGGAGCAGGGTTACAAAGGAAAACAGGTTCACTCAATCCACCTGATTTTCCAAGATCAGTCCCATCCCGATCTACTACTAAATATTCTCCAGTTCGAGAACCATCAGCAGTACTCATTTTTATTGTTCCTTGTGTATTGGCAAGACCACCATCGGTGGAACTTAGGATTGGATCAAAGGCATTGGATACCACTTCTTGTTTGCCTTTCAAGATGCCAAGTCCTCCATTAGTGACCTCCGCATGCCCCCCTGTACTACCGTGTGCCCAATAGTCCGACCAGTAGAATTCTCCTACGCCATTTGGTCCGTCATTTTCTACATCAGGATTAAAATCTGCTATTGGTCGATCATTGTCAGGACAAGCAGCTGATGAACCTTCCAAGATCCATCCTGTTCCGTCAAAACAAGCATGATAGATGTCTCCACCTAATTCTACGTCATAGAGGGCACCTCCTTCCGCACCACTTTCTGCTGCATATTGCTGATAACCTAATTGTTGGCTATATCTATC
>JBGCES010000152.1:0-3648 GCA_045106545.1 Saprospiraceae bacterium | reverse complement strand
GAACAGAACAGAACAGAATAGGAGAATTGATAACTCTACTTCTTTATTTAATTATTTTTTTACCAAATACCTTTCTTTTCTTCTGTTTTTTAACCTTCAAAGTAGTTTGTTCTAACCGCAAATGAAGGTTGTTTTTTCACTGCACATTAATATATCGTGGCGACTATTTTTCAAAAAATACAAGAATTAGAATCTGTTTCTACTTACTCGAAACACGAGCAGTTAGTAAACGGTATTATTAATTCAATTGATGAAAAAATAGTAGAACGTGGAGCAGTACTTCCTTCCGTAAATAATATGATTCGAGAGTTAGGATTTGCGAGAAGTACGATTGTCAAAGCATACAGCGATTTAAAAGATCGCGGTATTATTCATGCTAAAAATCGATTAGGGTATTTTGTTGCCAATGAAGATACTGATCAGACCTTAAAAGTCGCACTCATCTTATATGCTTTCCATCCCATTCAAGAAACCTTTTATAATGCTTTTCGCGCAGGATTAGGTGAAAATGTACAACTAGATATCTTCTTTCATCATAGCAATTTCGAAATATTAGAAGCAATTGTCAACAATGTTTGGGGACGTTATGGGATGTTTGTTTTAGCACCTATTCCTCATCCAAAAATGAAAGACCTGTTAAGTGTGTTTCCAGAGAATCGGCTCTTACTCGTGGATCGATTTGAAGAAATGGGAAAAGAAGTTTCACATGTGACTCAAGAGTTTGAAATTTCTACTTATGAAGCATTAAAAGAACTCGCGCCAACTATTCGCAATTACGGCGAAATCGTATTATTTCATCGAGCAGATAGTGATCATCCACGCGAAATTGCCCGAGCATTCAGCCAGTTTTTAAAAGACTTTTCGATTCAGGGACGTATAGAAAGTAGTTACATCAAAGGTATGGTAGAAAAAGGCACTGTTTATTGTACGATTAGCGATGGAGATTTATGGCGCTTGCTAAAAGATTGTAGAAAGTTTGGAATTAGAGTGGGGGAAGAAGTCGGAATTGTTTCCACCAACGATGACCCAGTTAAGGAAATCATTGCAGAAGGCATTACTACATTTTCAACGGATTTTGAGGTGATGGGACAACGAGCCGCTGAATTTATATTGAATCGCAAACCGACTCAAAAAACGATTCCAACTGTATTAGTTAGACGCAACAGTCTTTAGAATTATTGCAAATTATCTTTTTTTCAAAAGAAAAAGCCCGCTTTCCGCTGCAACGGAAAACGGGACATATACACATTTAATAAGTAAAACGTAAAAGTACAATGAAATTACCTTACTCTCAAATTCCTTGGCGGAATCCGTCAAGTTGTACCTCGATGGCTTCTTTTCGAGGGCTTTGGTTGCTTACGGCGATATTTTTTTCTTACACTGCTTCGCTTTCAGCAACAACTACTTTTCCTAATGACCTAACCACCAATGTCTATGAACTAGCTTCGGTATCTGGTGTCGTAACTGATACTGAAGGTGAAACACTCATTGGGGTGAACATACTTGTAAAAGGGTCTTCATCGGGTACCGTAACGGACTTCGATGGTTCGTACAGTCTAGATGCACCCGATGCTGCTACTTTAGTATTTTCTTATACAGGCTATAAAACGGTTGAAATTCCCGTAGATGGTCGTTCTACGATTGATGTTGTCATGGAAAGTGACGCACAAGTACTAGATGAAGTTGTCGTTATTGGTTATGGTGTGGTAAAAAAGAGTGATTTGACAGGCTCGGTAGCGTCTTTGGACGGTGCGGAATTGACCTCTTTAGTGGTAGGTAATCCAACATCGGCATTACAAGGTAAAATTAGTGGTGTTCAGATTGAAAACAATGGTGGTGAGCCAGGTGGTGCTGCTAACGTATTCGTACGTGGGGTAAGTTCATTAACGAACTCTTTCCCCCTATACGTAATCGATGGTACATTCGCAGATAACATGAATTACTTGAATCCTAAAGATATTGATCGCATCGAGGTGTTGAAAGACGCATCAGCAGCGGCAATTTATGGTTCACGTGCAGCAAATGGTGTAGTGATTATTTCTACCAAAAAAGGTAAGGAAAATATGCCAACTCGCGTCAGCGTAGATGTACGTGGTGGGGTAGAAGCACCTAGCCGATTATTGGACTTCTTGAACGGTTCTGAGTTTGTTGCTTACCGCAACCAACGGGAGCAAAACGATAACACTGGTTTCGTTTTGCCAGACAACGGTGTAAATACCGACTGGCAAGATTTATCATTAAATAATGGTGCTATCCAAGATTATGGCGTATCCGTTATGGGTGGTGGAGAAAACTCCAGTTACTACATTTCTGGTAACTTCTATAAGCAAGATGGTATCCTAGTTAGCTCTGGATTTGACCGTGTTAATTTACGTGCTAATACCACTTTCAATGTGGGTAAATTTAGAATTGAACAATCTTTAGGTGTTGCTCAGAGCGACATTGAACGTAACAATTGGTTCGGTTTAGATGGTTCTTCTACTGCACCTAACTTACGTTTGAACGCACCTGAAAACGAAGGTGGTTTCGAAGCACCAAATTTTGCAGAATTTGGTTTCGCAGGTTTAAACAAATATGGTTTAGCTAGTTTAGAAAAAAATACCGAACAGAATACAGATTTATTAGGAAACATTAATGTCTCTTACGAAATCGTAGAAGGCTTAACGGCTAAATTGAACTTCGGGGTAGATTATTTAAATACTGCAAACTTCTCTTTCCGACCAACTTTCTTTATGTCTGAGTCGGATGCTGTAGTTAATGTAAACGATCAGAATGACTTGACTGAAATTCGTTCGGAAACTTTATTGACCGTAATTGAACCCACTTTAAGTTACGGTAAAGATTTGGGTAGCAGCCGCTTAGATGTGGTAGTTGGTTTGACGGAACAGAAAATTGATTTCCGTTCTTTAGGTGTTTACGCACAAGGCTTACCGAACAACAATATTCAAGTAATTGGTGCAGCTACACCTACTAATGTACAAGCACTTTTAGGTGCAAATAATGTAAGTGGTTTACGCTCTGCTTTCGGTCGGATTAATTACTCTTTGAATAGCAAATATTTATTCAGTGCTACGGTTCGTCGCGATGCTTCTTCTAAATTTGCTGAAGCGTTTCGCGTAGGTTATTTCCCATCTGCTTCCGTGGGTTGGAAAGTAAGTAGTGAAGATTTCTGGAATTCTGACGTGATTAATACTTTCAAAATCCGTGCAGGTTACGGGGAGTTAGGTTCACAAAATATTCCTGATTATGCGTTCCAAGATGTATTTAACTTGACCTCTAATACTTCGGTAAACAACCAAGTTGTTCCAGGTTATGCACAAACATCTTTGGCATTAAATGACCTAAGATGGGAAACTGCTAAGACAACCAACGTTGGTTTTGATATGGGATTATTTGAAGATAAAATTACTTTATCTGCGGAATATTACAACAAAGATGTAGAAGACGTATTAGTTGGAGTTGCATTGCCTTCCACGGTTGGATTTAGTCAGCCCGTTATTCAGAATGTAGGTAACATCAATAACTCTGGTTTTGAATTTGAAGCATTATACCGCAACAAAGGCGAATTTACTTGGAACGTAGGAGTTAACCTTTCTACTTTTAATAGTGAAATTACTTCATTACCAAATCAGATTACCGGACCTACAG
>JBGCES010000151.1:0-3103 GCA_045106545.1 Saprospiraceae bacterium | reverse complement strand
ATTTCACTTCCTCCAACCGATACCCCACTCCATGCACCGTTTTGATTTGCAAACTAGCATCTGCTCGCAATATTTTGCGCAAGCGCGAAACAAATACGTCCAAACTGCGACCGACAATCACACCTTCATCGCCCCAAACTTCGTCTAATAAATCCTCTCTTTTGAGCAATTGGTTAAGATTGCTAGCGAAATAATGGAGCAGCTTCGCTTCACGAAAGGTGAGTTCTTTTTTAGAATTAGGCAGATATAAATGCTGATTGATAAAATCTAAACGACTTTGTCCAAAATGCAACAAATGGTTAGTCGCTTCATCGGACGTATCCCTATGCTCAACAACTTCTGGTTTTACTAACTGTTTTGCTTTTTTTGTAAAAAAATAAAGCCCCAATAAAACAGGTAGCAAAAGCAGATAAGCCCAGTTACTATTGGCAGTTTGCAACATTTTACGATTGGGAAAAGTTACAAAAATACGATTGCAATCCGCATATTGGTGCCGACCAATACAAGGAACATTTCCTGCCAAAAACTGTCGCGCGTCGAAGCCTAAAATCAGCGTATCTGTTTCGCAATTTTTTACGGAAACGTAATAACTTTCCTTCTCCATCTCGAAGTCTGTTAACGCCGCATGTAGCAAAGTAGGTAGTGTATCGTAATTAAAAGAATGCTTTAGCGGAAGCAGAAAAATATGCTCGTCAAGTTGTTGGATGGGCGCGACGGTGGAGGTTCTATTTCCTGATAATCGCAGCAATTGATCGCCGACTTGTCGTAAGGCTAAATTGGTTTGGTCGGCTAATTCAGCTGCTGTGAACTCACTTTCAGTTAAATTAGAATAGCTCTTTTCCGCCTGCACAGCAAACGCGATATTTAATAAGCAAAAGAATAATATTAATTTCATCGCCTAAAATTACAGTCCTTTTTGCGCAAAAAATAGGCTTTTACATTTCATTTACATCCTTTTACAGCGCCTTCAACTTGTTTACAACTGTAAAGCTGTCCTTTGTAGCGTCAATTAAATCAATTGATTTTCCACTAATGTTGAGGACTGTACGAAGTTTTCTAATTAGATAGGATTGGAACACTGATTTAACAGGATTTAATGGATTTACACAGATTTTTTCATCCATACGAACACGTTAAAAATCTGCGAAAATCTGTTCGATCCTGTTGGATCCGCGTTCCAATTCTAACCTTCGTACAGCCTTGAATAATTTTTTATTAATTTTTAATTCAAATTCATTTTATGAAAAATCTAATCATCTGCTGTTTATTATTTATTTCTGCTTCACTCTTTGGACAGAATGCCTTTAATGATTGTGCTGCTATTTGCCTGGATAAAGTCGCTTTAGTAAAAGATTATTCACCCAGAAGTTCGTGCGCTATTGAACAAGACGCAACGGGTAAATTAGCGGTTTATACCGTGAATATTTCCGAAAAGGCAATTACGCCAAAGCGAAATATTGACTTTAAAATAGCAATCCGTGATGCGGCGACGAAGACGATCTGGATGTATTCGGAGCGTACTTTTGAGACGATTGCAGTGGAAGATATTTTGGCAAAATGCAAAAAGGATGACCACATCTTATTGATGACGGTAGATCGGAGTTTTGCCTTGCCACATAACGAGATTTTAGTGAAGTAGTGAACGTGTATTTTAAACTTGAACGACGTTAGGTAAACGCCGTCCAAGGTGTACAGTTAGACGGCATTTTTGAAATGCCGTTTAACTTTTTATACTACTATTACCCCATTAAATATTTTACTACTACCGGCCGATAACTTTCTCCAATCGGAATTTCAATTGTTCCAATTTCCACATCATGTTTGCTATAAGCCGTCATCTTATCAACATTGATGATAAAAGAGCGATGAATACGCAGAAAGCGCTCGTCGAGTTCATTTTGAAAAGCAGAAATGCGGTATTTGACGATGTGGGTACTATCGTGGAGATGAATTTTAATGTAGTCTTTGTCGCTTTCGATGTATAAAATAGAGTCAAAAAGTACTTTGACTTGCTTGCGATCTTTACGAATAAAAATGAAGTCTGGTTTAGCTATTTGCGCAGTAATCAGAGTATGATTTGAGGTGGGAATCGTTCTGTTTTGGAGGTGTAAAAACTTCTCCGTAGCGCGAAAAAAGCGTTCAAACGTAATGGGTTTCAATAAATAATCAACGGCGTTGAGTTCAAAGCCTTCGACAGCATAATTGCGGTGGGCAGTCGTAAAAATAACGGCAGGCGGTTGGTACAAACTTTTTAAAAAGTCTGTTCCCTTTAACACGGGCATTTCAATATCCAGAAATAGCAAATCAACGGGCTGTTGTTGCAGCGCCTTCCGTGCCTCCATGGCATTCGAGCAATTGGCGACTAATTCAAATTCGGCTAAATGCTCCAAATGATTCGCGAGTAAGCGTCTTGCCCATTCTTCGTCGTCCACTACCATGCATTTGTAAGTCATAAAAAGAGGTTAAAAGTTAGATGGATTGAACGCAAAGGCGCGAAGACGCAAAGGTTTTTTAGTTCTAACATGTACTCGATTAAATGTTCGCAAAGATTTTTTCTACCGAAAAAATTAACTCCGAAATGCTTCGGAGCAGGCTTTGTGAACTTTTTGTGCTGAAAGTGAATGTCGCTCTCACTTTTATGCCGCAATTCTGCGGCACAGGCTATTTTGTGTTTTACCCCGAAATTCTTCGGGGCGGGCTATTTTAAATTTTACATTATCCTCGTAGATTTCTTAAGTTGACAACATTCGATTTTTCGTCACACCTTGATTCTCAGCTCTATTTCATAACTATCTTCTGTCGCACTAATCTCCAATTGATGCGCATTCGGATAAAGCAAAGCAAGCTGCTTTTTCACGTTATCCAAACCGATTCCATTTTGAGTAGAAAGAATATTGGCAGCAGGAGGAATCGTATTTTTTATTTTAAAAAAAATTGCCTCCTGAGTAGTTGTTAAATCTATATCAATCCGCGCTTTTTTGATTTCCTGACTAACGCCATGTTTAAACGCATTTTCAACAAAAGTCAATAATAGCAATGGAGCGATGTCAACTTGCTGCTCCACCTGCGTATTAAAATGTACGTCAACGCGCGAACCATAGCG
>JBGCES010000150.1:0-3395 GCA_045106545.1 Saprospiraceae bacterium | reverse complement strand
ATCCAAACGTTTTCCCTGCCCTTAATTTGACTTTTTTTAAAGAAACGGCTGGTAAAATGCTGGCTTGGTTGCGAAATATGCAATTCAAAAATGGTCAACTGGCGCGGTTGAAAGATAGCACACCACAGATAGCGCCCAGTGCTTCGCAGCTATTACATTACGCACAAAATTTAGGTGTACAACCTGCTACCTTACCTTTAAATGCTTCGGGTTATCGCATGCAAAGATTCGCTACCTATGAACTCCTCGTAGATATGGGGAGCGTGATTGCCAATTACATTCCTGGTCATGCGCACGCGGATATTTTTAACTTCGTTTTACACCATCGTCAACAACCGTTATTAGTCGATACAGGCATTTCTACCTACGAAAAAAATGCACAGCGGCAACACGAACGTTCCACGGCTGCGCATAATACGGTGCAAATAGGGGAGTGGAATCAGTCCGATGTTTGGGGCGGATTTCGAGTAGGGAAAAGAGCGCAAATTTATAATTTGCAAGAAGATGAAAGTGTCATAAAAGCAACGCATGACGGCTATACCAATTTAGGTATTCAGCATGAACGATCGTTTAGGTGGCAATCTGATGGAATTGATATTGATGATCGTTTGAATGATACTGCCGATGCTTGCGCGCGCTTTCATTTTCATCCCGATGTACGCATTGAACTAGAAGGAAATCGCCTAGTTGGTCGTTTTGGACAGCTCACATTCACCCACCACCAAAAAATCGAATTACAAACGTATCAATACGCCTCCGCCTACAACCAGTTGATCGCAGCGCCCGTTGCTGTCGTCTATTTTGACCAACAGCTAACCACACAAATTAGACTCGTATGAAGATACTTTTTCTAACCGATAATTTTCCACCCGAAAGTAACGCACCCGCTAATCGAACCTACGAACACGCCTTGGAATGGCTCAAAAAAGGGGCGGAAGTGACCGTGATTACTTGCGCGCCTAATTTTCCGCAAGGGAAAGTATTCGCGGGTTATAAAAATCGCTTATGGCAAGAAGAAAAGATAGATGGCATCCGAGTAATTCGGGTGTGGTCGTATATGTCTGGTAATCTGGGGGTTATCCGTCGCACCTTAGATTATATCAGCTATGCAGTGACTGCTTTTTTTGCGGCACTTTTTGTTAAAACGGATATTATTATTGCCACTAGTCCACAGTTTTTTACGGCAATTAGTGGCTTTTGTACTGCCTTTGTCAAGCGTAAAAAGTGGATTATGGAAGTCCGTGATCTCTGGCCTGAATCTATCAAAGCGGTTGATGCGATTAAGCATCCAGGGGTGATTCATTTTTTAGAGAAAATTGAGTTATTTCTTTATCGACGAGCAGATAAAATAGTGGTTGTAACGGATGCTTTTAAAGAAAATATCAGCCAACGCGGTATCCCTAAAAGCAAAATTGAAGTGGTAAAAAATGGTGTGCTATTACATCAATACGAAGAGATACCGAAAGACGAAATTTTACTAAAAACGCATGCACTACAAGACAAATTTGTGATCGGCTATGTGGGTACGCACGGCATGGCGCATCGCTTGGATTTTATTCTAAACTGCGCCAAAAACGTGACCGATCCTGCTATTCATTTCTTGTTTGTGGGCGATGGTGCGTTGCGTCCAAAATTACTTCAGCAAAAGGAGGAATTGCAATTGAAAAATGCCACGATGTTACCTTCGGTGAGCAAAGTAGAAGTAAAAAGATACATCAGTCTTTTTGATGTCGCGCTCGTCAATTTACGTAAAAATACGACCTTCAAAACGGTGATTCCTTCCAAGATTTTTGAGAATGCGGCGATGGGAAAACCAATTTTATTGGGATTGGAAGGGGAGTGTATGCAGCTGATTCAGGATTACGATGCAGGGCCATGTTTTGAACCTGAAAATGAAACAGACTTTATCGAAAAAGTGTTTTTAATAAAAAATAATCCTGCTCAATTTCATCAATATCGGGAAGGCGCGTTGAATTTAGCAAGAGTTTTTAATCGTGAAAAATTTGCGCGGGATTTATTAAAAATTATTCAAACAACTACTTGGGGAGATGCACAATTGGTGAGGGAGCGGACGGTTACGGAGGAGGATCCGATTAAGTAGACTAGAGTAATGATACGATTGCTAAAACATTGTTACTTTTTTCATTGAAAAAAAAGTAACCAAAAATTCTAGTATTGTAAACTCGCTCCGCTCAAACAGTACAATACCTGCCGCCCGCCGAATATGCGCCTAGCATTTTGGTGTTAATGTGCAACTTAGTGAAAACTGCTAGTTGTTTTTTCTAAGAATTTATAAGTTTCTCTTTGTGAGCGACTTTTGACAATTTTAACCATTCTTATAAACACACTCTATGAAAATCATTAGCGTTGTTGGTGCTCGTCCCAACTTCATGAAAGTAGCTCCGCTGGATCGCGTTTTTCGCAATAGCGGACAAGTCGAATCGATTATTGTGCATACAGGGCAGCATTACGATGAGCGGATGAGTAAGATATTTTTTGAACAGCTAGCATTGCCTGAACCTAAGTATTATTTAGGCATCAATAATCGGTCGAGTGTTCAGTTGGTGGCGGAAATTATGCTAAAATTTGAGGAGATTGTTCAGCAGGAGCAGCCCGATTTGATTTTAGTGGTGGGCGATGTGAATTCTACGTTGGCATGTGCGCTAGTTGCGAATAAAATGCAGATTCGTTTAGTACACGTAGAGGCAGGATTGCGGAGTAGTGACCGAGGAATGCCCGAAGAAAATAATCGTATTTTGACGGATCATATTTCCAATCTGCTGTTTGTAACCGAGGAATCTGGATTGCAAAATCTGGCAAGAGAAGGCGTTTCACCTACGCGCGTTAAAATGGTCGGGAATGTGATGATTGATTCCTTAGCCTTTTATCAAAAAAAGCTATCCGAACTACCCGTTCTTTATCCGCCTAAAAGTTATGCACTGATGACGATGCATCGCCCTGCTAATGTAGATAACGAAGCGGGTTTAAAAAAGATTACTACCATCATCGAAACCATCGGGCAACACACGCCTATCGTACTGCCGCTTCATCCACGTACTGCCCATCGCTTACAAAAATATGGATTACTCCAAAAATTAGAACAACTCACCACACTTCACATTCTCCCACCGCAAGGATATTTAGAATTTCTGCAACTGATGAAAAATGCAACGCTGGTCATCACTGACTCAGGCGGTATTCAAGAAGAAACGACCTACCTACAAATCCCTTGTATCACCTTGCGTGACTCCACCGAACGCCCGATTACCGTTACCTTGGGCACCAATCATTTAGTTCCTAATCTTGATGTACAAAAAACCGAGCAAATCGTACTGGATATACTGGCTGGTAAAACTAAGTCAGCGAGTATTCCGCCGCTTTGGGATGGTAAAGCT
>JBGCES010000015.1:0-13072 GCA_045106545.1 Saprospiraceae bacterium | reverse complement strand
GTGCATGAAACGTGCTGCAAAATCTCACAATTACACCATTAAATTCATTTTACATATTTAAATGTCAATTCAATTAGACAATATACTGAATATCAGGTCTTAAAAAAATAGCTTTCAAAGAATTATTCAATATCCTTACGTCGTCTCAATGCTTCTACGTAGTAATAATCCCCGTAGGTAATCGGCACGTCCACTTCAAATTTACCCGGTACGCTACCCGTGCTGTGGTCTAATAAAAACGGCGGCACATTCGATTGATATTTTTCTAATTGAAGTGAAGTTAGAATCGTATCTACCCACGCTAAATATTGTTTTTTGTTAGCAGAATCGTATTGCTGTAATTCTAATAAAGCCGAAGCCGCAACAGTTGCAGCGGATACGTCGCGCGGTTCATTAGGAATATTAGGCGCGTCGAAATCCCAGTAAGGGATTTTATCTTCTGGTAAGTTGGGATGATTAAAAAAGAACTGCGCGATTTTTTTCGCTTGCGCTAAAAAAGCGGGATCTTTTGTCCAACCGTACGCCATCGTATAGCCATACAATCCCCACGCTTGTCCCCGCGACCAAGCCGATTCATCGTTGAGTCCTTGATGGGTAACTTTCATGATGGGCTGGAAAGTAGTGGTGTCATAGACAACTACGTGATAGGAACTATTGTCGAGGCGGAAGTGATTTTCTAAAGTCGTTTTAGCGTGTTGATGGGCGATATGATAAAAGGTAGAATCACCTGTCAGGCGAGTCGCCTCGAAGAGCATATCCAGATTCATCATATTATCAACGATAACGGGATACTGCCATACGTCGGCATTCCAGTCCCACGAACGAATCGCGCCAATATCGGGATTGTAGCGTTCGATTAAAGTTTTAGAAGCCTGTACCACTATGTCCTTATAAGCTTGATTGTCTGTAATGTGATAAGCTGTACCAAAACTGCAATAGAGTTTGAAACCCAAATCGTGGGTATGGTCGTCAAATTTTTCTTTTTCAATAAATGCTGTCCAATTCTCGGCGGAAGTTTTTAGCGTTTGACTTTTACTATGTCCATAGAGATGCCAAAGCGTACCCGGAAAGAAACCACTTGTCCACTGGCGCGAACCTTTAGCAATTAGCGAGCCATCGGCTTCCAATGCGCGTGGAATTTTAGTAGAATCCAATGGAATTTTTTGCAAATGGGCTTCCATTTTTTTTGCCAAACTAGTCAGGCGAATCGCTGGATCTGCTAGTTCAGTTAGAGTGGTTGCGGCGGGTTGTTCGGTCTGACAAGCAGTGACCATCATCAACATCGCAAAGAGTGTTGGGTAGATAAATTTCATAGAAAAGAGTATAATGAATAGGGCTTTAACAGCCCCATTCATTAACTAATTAAAAAAGGAATATGAAAAAAAAGTATAAAACTGTTATGCTAAATTTCTGCGAGGTGAAAGTAAGGAAAATAAAGGGGAGAGAAAATATTACACTCTCCCCTGTAATCACTTTCAATTATATATCAAATGTTACTTCACTACTACTTTGATGAACATCTTGCCCGTACCAGTTAACAAGTTAGCAAAGTACATACCCGTTGGAACATCGTTTAGATTATTCCAATTGGCAGTGTGCTCGCCCGCTGCTAATCTACCTTTGGCCACTGTCGTCACACGTCTTCCGTTCATATCAAAAATTTCTAATACTACTTCACTCGCTTCCGCTAAGTTAAAAGAAAGTTGCGTAAAATCAGCCGCTGGATTCGGGCTAGATTTTAAGTTTAAAGTATGGTCATAAGCGATATTACTGACGCTCACTGGAGCTGGATAATTACATAAGAAACGCATTCCAATAGCACCACCGTCCGTTGCTGCCGTAGCTGACATCGCATCCTCCGAATAACAAGGATCAAAGGTGCTGAAGTCAAATAAATTACCTGAATCAAAACCCGTCCCTGCTAAGGAGGCATCTTCTACCACGTAATCAAACATATTTTCTGAAGAAGGATCATTATAAAGATCAATGACGTACTGCGTAATATTTTGTGGAACACTATTTAGAGCTGTCGGATCTTGCATAAAGGTAGATTCTGCTGTATCACCTAAAATTCCTGATATCAAATCAGAGTAAATACCTGGCGCACTCACGGAGTCGATACTATTCCAGACATCAATTACATCTTGCGTCCAAAATACATTATTTGCCGCAAATTCAAAAGTGGTATTAGTATATAGAGTATCGATAGTAAATACTTTATGCGTCTCATTATCTGGCTGAGTTTGCTCATCGGTATAAGCAGGACTAGTTCCTAACATGATTGGATTCATGATGAAGTTATTGGTTACTTTAACCGTTTCGGCTCTACCAAATTGGAAACAACCATGGCGACCACCAATATTGAAAATAGTATTCTGGTCAAATTCAATATAAGTATGTGGTTCCGATCCACCCTGACTTCTAAATACTCGATCGATTAGATTGTGCATGATACAGTCTCTAACAATCAAGGTGTCAATAGAAGTGTCGCGAGCATCAACAGCGCGTCCGTTTCCTTGTAGGATTCTACGATTACCGCCATTTCTAAAAATGGTGCGCTCTAAGTAAACTTTGGTTCTGTTACCTCTCAGCTGGATAAAGCCACCTCGATCTTTTTCAACAATACAGTCTTGTACGATTACCCGCGCATTGTCGCCCATAATCCTAACTTTACCCCAATCGTGTTCCTCACCTGGCCCCTTTTCTCCTGGGATCATCCAAACATTTTTTAATGTTAGATCCCCCTCGGGACGCATAATGTCGGGATATGAACCTGAAGCATTAGGAATTCGCGTAAGCACTGGTTTTAAAGCTGTATTTGTTAAATCTGAAGCCTCAATGTGCAATGGCCAATTGGGTTTGTTGACAATTCGACCCGAAGTGATGTAAACGGCACCATTTTGTAGTTGATAGATAGTGTTTTCATTTATTCGATCACCATTATCTAAGGTGTCACCCATGATCACTGGGAAAATATCTGTGAAAGATGTTGGGTCGGCACTGGCTTCGATCAATACCATTCTTTGTGCAAATGCAGAATTGGTAAGATAAAGAACAAAGAGTAAAAAACTTAAAGTGTAGATTTTTTTCATTTTAATGAATTTTATTGAAAACATTTGACGAAGTAGATTCACGTATTTATTTCATTGCCAAAAATGAATAAGTCGCTCATTATGAACGATTTGACACAGTTTGATAGTCAAAACCTATACTGACAAATGACAGTGTAATCTTGTCAATCTACTTATT
The DNA here is from genome assembly GCA_045106545.1 of Saprospiraceae bacterium. Taxonomy (GTDB): domain Bacteria; phylum Bacteroidota; class Bacteroidia; order Chitinophagales; family Saprospiraceae; genus JBGCES01. Next base: position 9,823 of record JBGCES010000015.1, on the reverse strand, counting down.
GATTTTACGTCAATCGTTTTATGAATGAAAATGATAAATATGTTTTATAACTTGTATTGCGCTCCAATTGTCGCTGTTATTCCAAAAGTCTCTATGCGACGGATAAAATTTTCATTGCGAATAAAGGATATGTCTTGCTGATTAGTAAAATTGTTAAGGTTGAAAAAGGCACTCCAATTATCACCAAAACGCTGCTTCATAGAGGCATCCCAGCGCCAAAAACCAAGGTCAAATTGATCAAAATCTTTATTCAAGGAATAACCTCTGGCTTTTGTACCTTGAAAAGAACCAGAAACCCTCGCTGAAAACTTTTTGTAATCATAACCAACTGACATATTGAGAATGTGTGGTGCTTGGCTAGGCATCGCTACTTCGCGAGTATTCGTTGTATAAATCGTCTCAAAAACGGGTGGAAACGGTCGTACTAAAGTCGTCTCGGAGGTTAAGAAGAATACCTGAGTTTTTGAAAATAGACGGGCGTAATTTACATTGATAACAAACCCTCGGAAGATACCTGATAAAAAGTTTAAGTTGGTCTGCAAGTCAACTTCGTAGCCATATACTCGTGATTCTTCTAAGTTAGCGTAAGAAGCCAATTCATAGCCAGAGTTATTGGGCCAGCCATTTTCTTCTGCCAATTCTGGGCTAGCCAGTTGTATCGTACGTGGAATGAAAATATTATCTACGTCCTTGTAGAATCCTCCAATTGTCAGTAATCCTAGCCCTCCTTTATACGCAGAAAGGAATAGATCATAACTTCTGGATTTAGCATGTTGCAAGTTGGGATTACCCGTTCTGATAGAGAGTGAGGTATTGTTAATTTGAGCACGCGGCGTGATAAACGTAAAATCAGGACGCGCTAGGGTAGTGGCATAAGATGCTCGAATATCAAACCAATCCGTTGCCTGCCATTTTAAGTGTAAATGCGGTAAAAACTCACCATATTGCTGAGTGGTGGTCGTATCAATTACAAAACCATTTACACCGTAACGACCACTTACGGAAGAAAAAGCTGCATTATATTCATTATCAGAATATTCGTAACGAAAGCCGGGTATGATAGATAATTTTTCGTTCCAATTCAATTTCAGCATCGCGTAACCCGCTGAAACTGTTTCTGTTAAAGAATAATTATCAACGATTGAACTACGATCGTTATTAAGAATATCGGTCTGAGCGACTAACCATGCTCGCATTAACTCCGGATTTATTGCCGCAGTAAAATCATTATCTGTGCCATCCTCTAATTGGAATGCAATCTGTTCACCGTTGCCCAAGAAGTTCTGAATACTGATCAGACTGCTATTAGAAGCAGAACTAATCAATGGTGTTGGGTATTGTTCTCTAGCAAGTTGAGTAAACTCCCCGCCGAGATAATATGCGATTTCGGAACGTAGATTAACACTTCGGTCGCGATCAATTTGGAAGTATTTTCCACCAAATTTGAAATATCCATCTAAATTACTGCTAATTTTAAAGGGGAGTTTTAGGTTGACGAGTGCCGTTCGCGTTTGTTCTAAGGTGCTGGTCAGTTCTTCTTCATTCTCTCTCAGGAAGGCTTCTTCTAAATTTGGATTGGCAGCATTGAGGAACGTTCTAGGATGTCCTGCTGCATCCAAACTTACATCGTAAGCTTCAGAATTATCATTGAACTGCATACTGAAATTATAGGGTGTTGTTCCTTCTGTTCTTGAACTCGACAAACTCCAATCCAAAACTAGTCCTTTGAAATCATGTTCGCCACTTAATACGCCAGTTATCAAATCAAGTTTATTCTCAATAATTCCACCCTGATAAATAATCCCTGGCTCAGAAGGATCGTAAATATTATTGAGCTCAAAACGGTTTCTATCCGTTCTGCTATATAATCCCAATAATCCTAATTTATGTCCTGCTGCTAGATCATAATCTAAGCTGACACTTCCGTTTAATCTGCGGCGGATTTCTTGACGATCTTCTAATGAAAGACGATTTCCTAAAATTTCTGTAGTACCAGTTTCTGGATCAGTACGCCCTTGTGACCAGTTATAATCAATAATATCGCCACCACGATTGAATCGTTCGATGGTCGCTTGCCCCACTACGCCTAAGCGATCGTCAAGAAAGCGTTTGCTAGCTTGTAGAACGCCTTTGTAATCGCGAGCATCTTGATTAAGCTCGTTATAACCACCTAAGCCTTTTACTAAAAGTTTTAATTCTTTCGGCGCACGGCGCAGACTCAAATTAACGGTACCACCAATTGCCTCTGCATCCATATCTGGCAAAGGAGATTTGAATACTTCAATACCATCTAGCATTTCGGGAGAAAGTAACGATAAATCTACCGAACGGTTACTGCTAGAGTTGGAGGGTAGCCGAATGCCATTGACCGTAATTGCGGCAAACTTTGGTGCCATTCCTCGAATAACTACTTTCTGCCCTTCTCCACCATTTCGATTAATAGCAATACCAGGTAATCGAGAAATAGCTTCTGCGGCATTGACGTCAGGTAATTCTTGAATTTTATCAGCAGAGACGATATTAGCAATCGATTCTGCGTTGAGTTGTTGATTTATTGCTCTTGCTTGTCCGAGCGCTTGTGCAGTAACGATTACTTCGGCTCCTTCAAATGCCATCGCTCCCAACGTAACTTCTATTTTTATTGCCTCTCCTTCTGAGATATTGACTTCCTTTACAATCGTTGCGAAACCAGTAAAAGAAAAAGTGATTTTTTGTAAGCCAATTGGTACATCTGTTAATATGAATGATCCATCTATTTCAGAAACAGCGCCGATGGTCACATCTTCTTCTAAGTAGATATTACATCCTGGAAGTGTAGAGCTGCCATCACTGTCATAAACCACGCCCTTCACGGAACCTGTTTGTGCACTTATTACTAAGCTTATACAGCAAAATAAAAGCATCAGGAATAATTGGTGACAAGTAAACTTTACCATAGAAGCTATAAATTGGTCGAACTATAAAAGGAGAATTATGAAAGTCGCTTATTGATTAACTATGGTGCAAAGCTAGGTCAAGAGGAGGGAATAAAAATCTGAAAAAGAGGGTAAAATCGTCTAAATGTTAGGTTTTTAGCGGGTTTTACTAAAAAATATTCGGGTTATAAAACTGAAATAGCTACAGGTAGGGTGTATTTGTCATTGGGTTGACTTACTGAAAATTTTCTTCGGTTACGTAGTTGGAAGGAGAAACTGCGAACTGCTGTTTGAAGCATTTACGGAAGTATTTGGGATCTTTAAATCCTACTTTGTAAGCAACTTGTGACACGTTTAATTTTTGTGTTTTTAGTAATTGAGCGGCACGTTTTAAGCGGATGGTTTTGATGAAATTATTGGGCGTTTGTCCCGTAAGGGCTTTTAATTTAGTAAACAATAACGGGCGGCTAACTGCCAAATCAGCAGCAAATTGTTCTACATTAAATTCATTTCTGTCTATATTTCGCTCTACAATATCCAGCGCGTTTTTCAAAAACGTTTCATCGGGCGAAGTAATCGTGATTTCTTTTGGATCAAAAGTGAGTACGCGCGCAAACTTATTTTTTACTTCTTGACGTGCCTGAATGATGTTGTGCACGCGTAACCTTAGTTCGTCAGGCTCGAAGGGTTTAGTAATGTAATCATCTGCGCCCGTTCTCAAACCTTCCATTTTAAATAAAGAAGCCGTACGCGCAGTCAGCAAAATAACGGGAATGTGGCTGATTGCTAAATCTGATTTGAGCGTTGCGCAAAAAGTAATCCCATCCATGACGGGCATCATCACATCACTAATGACCAAATCGGGGACTTGCTTACGCGTTTTTTGTAATCCTTCTGAGCCATTTTCTGCCGTAATGATGCGATAGTCTCCTGTGAAAATCTGCTGAATATAATTACGAATATCGGCATTATCCTCTACGATTAGTAACAATGGCAATGCTTCGGCAGCAGCTATTTTTTTATTATCGGTCGGCGTAGGAAGCGTAGTAATGGAAGGGAGTATTTTTTGTGAGAATGCTTGCTTGGTCTGTAGCAAATCATCCACTACGTTTTCTTTTTCAAGCGCAACTTGTCCTTTGGGCAACTGAACAACGAATGTAGCGCCCTGTTTGCTATCTGTTACAAAAATACTGCCCTGATGTAATTCGACCATCTGTTTAGAAATGGCTAAACCGATACCCGTTCCTTTAATGGTAGAGTCCATGTTTTGCTTCTCGTAAAATCGTTTAAAGATCTGATTTTTAAATTCGGGTGCGATACCGATTCCACTATCTTTCACTTTGATAACCACTTCTTTTTCTCTGGTAGAAACACTTAACTCGATTTGACCGCCGTCGGGCGTAAATTTAAAAGCGTTGGACAACAGGTTGAAAAAGACTTTTTCCAATTTATCCGCATCGTAGGGGATTACTAACTCCTTGATGCTAGTATGAAATTGATAATCTATATTCCGTAGCCGTGCGGTTTCTTGAAACGACAGGAAGATTTCCTCTAAAAAAGGGATCAGATCGCGCGTTACAAGCTGCATTGATTCGTGATCGGTCGCGAGTCGGCGGAAAGTGAGAATTTGATTCACTAAATTTAGCAACCGATCCGCACTTTTATTAATAGAAACAAGCTGCTGGGTTACTTTTTTAGTGTGGGTTTCTTTGGTCAGCAAATCTTTTAGTGGCCCTAGAATTAGCGTTAGCGGTGTGCGAAATTCGTGGGTGATATTAGTAAAAAAGCGTAGTTTAACTTCATGTAATTCCTCTTGCTGCTGCTTGGAGACTTGTTGTAATTGTAATTTGTGGCGCAGACGAAAGAAACGAATTATCGCCCAAACAAATGCACTAATGATAGCTAAATAAATCAAATATGCCCACCACGTCTGCCACAGAGGTGGCAACACAGTGATCTGAATTTGCCGTTCGGTCGGATTCCAGACGCCGTCGCTGTTTGCGCCTTGCAAACGAAACGTATAATCGCCCGCGCGTTGAATCGTATAAGTCGCCTGTGTTTCGCCTTCGGTATAATTCCAATCGCGATCCAAGCCCTCCAGCATATAAGCATAGCGGTTATTTTCGGGACTAAAATAATCTAGGGCGGCAAAGCTGATCGAAAAATTCGCCGTATTGTGTGCAAACGTAATTTGCTGCGTCGCATTGATGTGTTGGTTCAAAATACCCGATTCATGAATTTCGACGGGCTGATTATTTTGCCGCAATTCGGTAAATACCAAAGCGGGAACGATCTGATTAGTCTGAATATCGTTTGGATTAAAACGCGTAAAACCATTCAGACCACCAAAGAGTAAATCTCCCGAACGCGTTTTATAATAGGCATTAAAATTATATTCTGAATTTTCTAATCCATTGGAATAGTGATAATTTGTGAAAATATTGTTTTCAATATTGTACTTTGATAATCCATTATTGGTACTCAACCACAATTCTCCGTTTGCCGCTTCCAGAATACCAAAAACCGTATTGCCTGATAATCCATCCGTTGTCGTAAAATGTTCCGCCGCACCACTACGCGGGTCAAAGCGATAGAGACCATTGCTAAAAGTACCGACCCAGATATTTTGCTGACGATCTTGTTGGAGTGCGTAGATCTTTTCCTCAGTCAGATGTTTTTCAAAACGCTCGGGCAAACCTGCAGGGTTTTTAATCACTTTATGTAAACCTTCATCCGTACCGATCCAAAGTTGTCCATCGGCAGTTTCTAAGAAAACACGCGGCAAATTCGTATTCATGCCGTTTTCATCATCCGCATCGTATTGATAATGATAAAATTTTTGCGTGATGAGATCCAGAATGTTGAGCCCTCCACCATAGGTTAGAATCCAAAGATAATTTCCGTCTTTATGTAATCCATAGACATTATTATCGGAAAGGGAGTTACTATTATTGGGATCGTGTTTGAAATGTTGAAACTGTTTAGTGGTTAAGTCAAAAAGGTTAAGTCCTTTTCTAAATGTACCAATCCAAAGTTGATTATTGTCCAATAATAACTCTTTGATATGATTGCCGCACAAGGTATTGGGCTCACAGTTACGCGCCCGATAATTAGTGAATTGCTTAGTGGATTGATTATAAAAATTTAGTCCGCCGCCTTCCGTTCCAATCCATAAATTTCCATTTCTATTTTCCGCAAAAGAACTGACGACTTCACCCGTTAGGCTATTTCCATAAACATTGGGTTTAAAATTAGTAAACCGTCCGTGATCTTTATCCAAATAGTTGACCCCTCCGAAGTAAGTACCTACCCACAAACTCCCACGTAAATCCACATAAATCGACCGCACTGAGTAGTCCGACAAGCCAGTCATACCAGGTTTTCGCTTTTTGTATTTGCTAAAGCGACCGCTATCCGTATCTAAATAATTCAAACCCGCAAAAGTACCTACCCAAAGATTACCTTTTGGATCGAGTGTCATGGTGCGGATATTATTGTGATTGAGCGCGAATGGATCTGCTTCATCCTGTTGGTACAGCGTGATAGTATTATTGCTGCGATTCCAATAATTAATTCCGCCTTCTTGCGTGCCAATCCAAAAATTGCCTTGTTCATCTACGAGCAAATTTTTGATGTGCTCACTAGAAAGCTGTACGCTCATGTTTTTAATAAAACTAAAACGTCCGTTCGTTTCCTGCAAGCGATACAAACCCGCTTTCGTTCCTAACCAAATCTGTCCATTGTTCTCTAAAATCGTTTCAATATCATTTTTTTCTTCGTACTTACTCGAACCCGAAAGGTAGAAAGTGGAGAAACTATTTTCGTTGGCATTAAATAAATTTAGTCCATTACGAGTACAGACCCATAATCGCCCTTTGGAGTCCCTATAAACCGCCCGAATCACGTCATTGGAAATACTACTGCTGTCCGTAGCGAGGTGAGTAAAATTTTTAAAATCATCAGACCGGCTGCGGTACAAACTAAGTCCTGTAACGGTTCCAACCCACATTTGCTTACTTTTTGGATCGACATACAACGTTCTAATATCATTGCCAATTAAGTCATTGGCGGCTTGCCCATTACGATAGATTTTTATTCGATAACCATCGTACTGATTAAGTCCGTCGCGCGTACCGAACCACATCAACCCAAAACTATCCTGAGCAATAGCAAATACGGAGGACTGAGAGAGTCCATTTTTTTTGGTGAGATATTGAAATGCCGCTGCATCTTGCGCAAGAGCGCAAGGCACGATAGTAAACAAGAGTAAAATTAAGAATAACAGTTTTTTTAAAGTCCTCATTAAGAATGACTTATTTTATCATATTTTTTTGGCTTTGACGACTTAAAACTAAAAATAAAATCCCACATGTTAACCACGCGGGTAGCGTTAAAAAAGATAGGAATATCCCTTGGGTAACGGAAATTGCATAAAAAATACCAAAACTAACTGCCCAAGCGATTAGCACAGAAGTGTTGAAATTGCTCCCTGATTGCGCCGCGTAATTTTTGACAATATTAAATTTATCCGCAAAAAAGTGTTCAAAAACAATAATCGCTCCCACTGGCGCGAGGATAAATCCATACAGCGCTACAAAGCCCAGTAACTTCATCGCAAAAGCAGGAAATAAGCCTGCAATCGTTGCGATCGTACCTGCCAAAATCGTCACCCAAAAAGTAGATGCTTTCGGTATAATGGCTTGAAATGCAAGTCCCGCCCGATAAATCGTCGGATTTGCCGTTGTCCAGCCTGCCAATACTACGGCGATAATTCCGAACATTCCAATCGCATTGTACGCCAACGGTCCAGGCGCAACGGGCGGTGCTTCGCCATTGCTCAAAAACGCTTGCGCTTCGGGCGATTTCAGATAAACGGCATATAATAAAGCCGCCGCAATCCACGCCATGTAGTGACCAACGTACATACCCGCCGCGGTCATCCAACCCGCATTCGCATTTTTTGCAAAACGAAAAACGGATAAATCCGACATCCCCACGTGCATTGCCGCATTCGCAAACCACGACCAAATCGCTACGTGCCAGAAGGTATATTTAATTTGTCCCGGAAAAGGCTCACTACCTTCGCCCCAAATTTCCCAAAAGTCACTAAAACTATTCACTTCTAACTGACCTAATGCCACGATTCCACACGCCAAAAACGCCAATACAATAATCGGCGACATCCAGTTGGCGGCTTTAGAAACGGTATCGTAACCACGTGCTGCAATAATAGAAATTACTGCTCCGATAGCGATAACAATGGCGACCCAAGTCGCGCTATTCGGCATAGTATCGGTCAATTTTGGCATTTCCATGTCAAATGGAATGCCTACCGCCGTTGCGGAAACGGTAATCATCGCGCCCGCCAGAAAGCAGAATAAAACGCCATTGGCAATATTATAAAAAACGACTAAGTTCTTGCCACAAATTTTTTCTAACTGATAATATAACGTCAAGCGATTTTTAACCGCAATTTCCGCCGTCAAAAATCGCCACGACAAAACGGCTAATAAATTTCACAGCAGCAATCCAACCAGTAAATCAAATGCACTTACCCCCGCCGTCAGAAACAATGGACCAATCATAAATTCCGTCCCTGCCGCGTGTTCCCCCGCATACATCCCTAAAAAGCTTTTCCAGCCTTTCCAGCGGGATTGTGGAACGGGTTCGCGTTCAAATTCTTCGGACTGTACTACTTGTGGTTCTGTCATAATTGAAAATGGAAAATTAGAAATTGAAAATTCTGAATAGATGTAATGGTATAGTTCTATAATTGAAAATGCCGCTCACGTTAGCCGTATTATTTTTAATTCTCCATTTTCAATTAAATAAGGTGTTTTGGCAAATCCGCTACGCGTTCACAGCCCAACTGCTCCATAATTTGCTGTAATTGTATTTTTAAAATCGAAATTGTATGTTGTCCACCTTTGCTACCTAAAGCCGCCACACCGTACATAAACGAGCGACCGAGAAAGGCAAAATCTGCTCCCGATGCCAGTGTCCGTGCAATATCAGGTCCAGTACGAATGCCGCTATCCATCATCACGGTAATTTGATCGCCGTACTTTTTAGCAATTCTAGTCAACGGTTTGATCGTTGCCTGTCCCGCATCCAATTGGCGACCGCCATGATTAGAAATAATCAAACCGTCGAGTCCTAAGCTAATTGCTTTTTCGGCATCTTCTTCGTTGGCTACGCCTTTTAATACCAACTTACCTTTCCACATATCGCGGATCGGTTTGATCTTCTCGGCGTTCATGCGTCCCGTAAAGGTTTTATTCATAAACAAACCCAAATGTCGCAAACTCATGCCCTTGGGAATGTACGGTTTGAGCGTTTTAAATTCGGGTTGACCCGCGAATAAAGTGCGCAACGCCCAATTGGGACTTCCCAAAATTTGCAGCATATTGGAAATAGTCATCTTGGGTGGAATCGCGAGTCCGTTTTTAATTTCCTTCGCCCGATAACCAAAAGTTGGCGTATCCGCAAGAATAACCAAAGTTGGATATTCTCTTTCTTGGAGGCGATGGATAATTTTATCGCGCAAGTCGTTTTCAGTCGGATGATATAGCTGAAACCACGCTTTGCCTTCGGTAATTTTGGCAACGGTTTCAATATCGGCAGTAGCTACCGTACTTAAAATAAAAGGTAAATTATGCTGGTGCGCTGCCGCCGCTAAAATCTCCGTTGCACGAGGCCACATTAAGCCCTGCAAACCAATCGGTGCCATACCAAAAGGTGCGGAATAGGTATGTCCAAATAGTTCCGTTTCCATTGTCGCACCCGCAAAATCCCGTAAGTACCACGGCTTCAGTTCAATCTCCCGAATATCGCTGGTATTCTTCCGCAGGTTGACTTCTTCGTTACAACCGCCATCCAAATATTCGAAAGCGAAACGCGGAATACGC
>JBGCES010000149.1:0-13388 GCA_045106545.1 Saprospiraceae bacterium | reverse complement strand
GCAGTGACGGATTTAGCGCGACCAATTAGGACAATCAAAGTAAAAGAAGAGCAAATGTTACTCGCAGCTCCACAAAATAGCGCGCCGCCTGTAGGTACTTTAGCTGCAAATAGCCAAATCAAAATCGCCGCGCAAACGGATAAATTTGATTTGGTGAAAATGGAAAACAACTGGGGTTGGTTAGCACGATGATTACGATTAAAATGCTTCAAATTCTGTCCGCCGATTTTTCTGCTTTCCTTCCTGCGTATCATTCGTGGCTATTGGCTGGCTTTCGCCAAAACCTTTATAGCGCAAGCGACTTGCCGCAATACCATTTTTAATTAAAAAATTATAAACTGCCTGCGCGCGATTGCTGGATAAGGTTTGGTTATCACTTTCCGAACCTACATTATCGGTATGTCCATTGATTTGGATGCGTAGATTTGGATTTTCAATCAGCAAGCTATTTAAGCGATTTAATTCAGTGAGTGAAGCATCTAATAAATCCGCAGATCCCGTTGCGAAAAAGACATTTTTTAGAATAACGGGTTTTGCTTTCGCCATCGGACTATCATTATTTACTTTTTCTTGAATTGGAATCAAATCAATATTGAGCAAATATGGCTCGGTTAAGCTGTTGCTTTTTGCTAAAGCAAAATTTTCAGAGTGGAATAAATATTTTTGCTTAGCAACATTGAGCGCGTAATCCTTACCGATCGGTAGTACAACTAAAAACGCTCCTTTTTCATTGGTTAGTGATTTCGTATGGGTTTGTCCTGTTGCCAAATCTACAAAATCTACTTCTGCGATTAGATCTTTTTTAGTATTCGCATCTCGTACTTTTGCTTTCACATAAGTGACGGGTTGAGGGCGAACCGCTTCATAAAGTTCAAAACTATAAATATCTGTACCATTCACGCTGCGACCACTGTCAAAAGCCGATTGATCTAGCTTTCCTACATTTTTTTGATCGCTGGCGAAGTAAGCCGTTTTTCCATCCAGACTTACTGTCAGTGCGCCTTCGTTACCTTTGGTATTAATCGGATAACCTAAATTCTCTGGTTGCTGCCAATTACCGTTTTCGTCTTTACGGGAAATATATAAATCGTAGCTACCCACCGTCGGATGACCTTTCGACATAAAATACATGGTTTGTCCATCGGGGTGGAAAAATGGATTTTGGTCGTCCTCAGGCGTATTGATCGGTTCGCCGATATTTTTTGGTTTGCTCCAGCTTCCATTCGCTTGTCGCTGACTGATATAAATATCTTTTCCACCCAAACCACCTGCACGGTCACTTGTAAAATACATGGTCTGTCCGTCGGCAGAAAGAGAGGGGAGTGATTCCCATTTTTGTGTATTAATTGGACTACCAATATTGACGGGTGTAGTCCAGCGATCATTGCGTTTTTCTGAATAATAAATATCGCAACTTCCGTAACCATCTCGGCGATTACAGCCCGTAAATACTAAGAATCGGCCATCAGCGGAGATGCTTTGTGCGCCTTCACTTAATGGAGTATTAATATCGGTTAGCGGCTGTCCTTTTTGCCACTCACCATTATTTTTATAGGAATAAAAAAAGTCTTCTTGTTCGATAATTTCACCGCGCTGCGTCTGAATCGGCGTACGACCTGTATAGATCAACGTTTCACCATCGGCAGTAAAGGTTGGTAGGTATTCGGCGTAAGGCGTATTGATATTATCACTTAATCGCTGCGGGGCATAGGGAACAGGGTTTTTTAAAGCCTGATCTAAGAAGAGTGCCGTTTTTTGATAGCGAAGCGCGCGCGCTTTGCGTTTTTCGTTGCGCGAACTTGCGTTATTAGCGTATAATTCAAAATGATCAGCAGCTTCCAAATGCTTATCTTGGTGCATTTCGGCTAAAGCCAACATGTAAAAAACACGGGCGTTGTAATCGGGCGCAATTTGTAACGCTTTTTCAAAATCAGCCTCTGCTAAATTAAATCTTTTCTGATCGTAGTGAATTTCGGCGCGGTCAATAATCGCATCAATGAAAGTTGGATTATCCTTTAAAACTTTGCTTAATTCATCAATAGCGCGATCGTAATTGCGTTCAAAAGCATATTGTTTCGCTTTTTCAAATTGCTTTTTGGTTTTGCCCTTAACGGTTTTAGTCGTTACATAACTTTGAGCTGTTAGATTGCTAATGAATAAAATATTAAAAAGAAAAAAGAAAAGTCGTATTTGCATTATGATTGGTTTAGTTATCAGCGAACAGTTATCAAACGATTTTAAGCTTTGATAATTTACAGTTGTTCACTACGTTTCTAAATAACGCAAACTACGTGCTAATGATTATGGTCGCACTAAAATATCTGTACCTAATAATCGATCGCCTTGGTGGGTGTACCAAGTACGGATTCGGGGCATTTTGATACCTTCAATGATAGCTTCTTCTTTTAAGAAAATATATTCGCCGTCATTTTTAGCTTCATCGTGATAAAAACGATAGCCAACCAAGTGGTAATCTTTTTTATCAAAATAGAAATACCAAATATCATTACCTACTTCCGCATCATAGGTGACGCGGAAGCCATAAACAGGTTGTTCATCAAAGGTCGTTTCTAATACTACTTCGCCTAAAATTGTTCCGTTATCTTTTAATTTCATGGGTAAACCATAAATATAGGCGTAGTAATTACGAAGGGATTTTGTTCGATCGCAACTCAGACGATTTTTTTCTATCTCTTCAGCGGTCAAGTCCGATTTTCCATTTACAAGAAAGCGACAAGTATCTTTTTCTAGCCAGCGTTCCAAGATGTCATCTTCCATACTTTGCCAGTAATGAAACGTTCTTTTAGAATTATCTAATGAAACTTTACGTTTACGACTATTGCGATTGGTCTTGTCTTCTGTTAATTCAAATGTTCCTTGAAAGTGATTCCATGTATTTCCTGGATCGTGGTATGCAATACTTTTTTCTAATAAAGTAGTAGGAGTTAATGACTGGGCAATGATAGTATTACTCAAAAAACAAATAGCAACAAATAGCAAGTAGCGCATGGTGAATGATTTTTGTGAAGCAAAAATAGAATATTACAAAAAGAAAAACGGGATTTGATTGGTAATTACCAGTCAAATCCCGTTTTATCTATTTGTGCCTTACAATTAAGGTAAGGCGGCTGTACTAGCTTCTATAACTTCCGAGTTGTTTTGTAAAAATGAAATTAAAATACAAATAAGGAAAACGACAAATGCTAGTTGGCGATCAATATTTGAATGTTCTTTTTGTTGCATGGTGTAAATGGGTTGGTGCATGACTAGGAATCGATAGTTTTAAGGTTTTTCAATCAAGAAAAATCTCCGTAAAAAATATTGAAGAAAAACAGTTATAAGACGAACTATTTTCAAAGAGTCACATCTATATTAAAATTTAGCAAATTTGTTGTTGCTAAATCTTTGTAGAAAGATGTGGTTTTTGAAATATTATTTTGTCAAATAAAAAATCTCCAAATGAGAGAAAACCCTTCACCAAGATACGAGATTTTAATCAAAACTTCTTATGCTAAAGGGGGGCAACGCGTAAAACGTATCAGCAAATATCTTACCTAGTTCATACTATCAGCCATTTTTTTCATATAAGCCCTTAAATCTTCCATTTGCTGATTACTCATTTTTTCAGCGGTATAAAGTGGCATGTAAGCTCGCTTTCCGGGAAGCGGATAAGTACCGTAGCGACTTACTTGATAGAGCGAATAACGAGTATAGCGAGGGATATGTTTAGTCATGAATTTATGGCTCAGCGGTGTGTCGTTTAAGTTGAAAAAAGTATATCGCTGGTTTTCATGACAATGTAAACAACTAGCTTCGTAGATTAATTTACCATTTGCGGGATCGCCCTTTAGGTTGTAACCAGTTTTACGATTTTCAGGCGGTTTAACAAAGGTAGCGGGCGAACCTTGTAAGTATTTTTCCTTGATCAGCTTGATTAAATCAGCATCTTGTGCATTGGCATTTAAGGCTTTTTCGATTTGATTATGTTCTGCTTCCGTCAATGCTAGATCGCTGATTTTTAAATCGATTTCCCATAAATAAGCTAGAACGGATTCTACCTCCCATTTTTCTATTTCTCTTCCTTGTGCACACTCTACGGCACATAGTTTAATCGCACCACGAATATCATCTTTTGCATCTTCGACTAAGTCGCCGTACTTTTCTACGTAATAATCATTATAAAAATTAGTACGATTTGCTGCACCATAAAGGGTTGTGCCTTGTAAAAAAGGTAATCCGTTTTCTACTGCATATTCTAAACGTGCTTGTGGATCTGAGATCGTTAAGTCAGGATCTTCGCGTTGAATATTGTGGCAAGAAGTACAGACAAAATGCTTACTTTGTTTATCGGTCATCTTTCCGCTAGGAGCTTTGGCAAAGCCCGTCAAAATCAAAGATTTTCCTTTTTCGGCGGATACGCCATTTACTGATAAATCAGGTTTGGCGAGCGGTGTATCACCTAGTTTTTCTAATACCTCTCCGACTGAGGTGTTATCTTTTAGTATTTCATTTTTGATTTGCATCGAGCTGATAGACAGCAAAAAAATAACGAGAATACTAGTGGTTAAACCTATATATTTCATAAGTAAAATAGTAATAATGTTGCTTTAAATTCGGCTATAAATTAAATGCCCGAGAAATGGTAAATCCAATTCGAAATCCTCCATCTGCCCAAACTGAATCAGTATAGGGTATAAAGTCATTTTCTAGAATGCCTGTAGCATTCGTAATATTCAGTTGAAAGACGTGACCGCCCGTATCAAATTCAAATCCGATACCAAAGGCTGGTTGGTAGTTAGGAATATTTTCTGAATTCTCTGCTCCGACACCACGAATTCCGTTTAACGGTAAATTCAAATCAGCAATAATGGCGATGACTTTTGTCATTTGAACTCGACTGGCTAAAGTGAGGCTGAAAATATCATTATCATCAAATGATTCTACTAAATTACGATGGTTGAAAGAGAGTCCAGTTTGTAAAGAAAAACGCTCACCAAATTTACGGGCAGCGAGTGCTTGAACCGTATAAACAATACGGTGTGCAAATTTTGGAAATCGATTTAACCCTTGCGCATTTTCATTTTTCGCCATCGTTGAAAGCGAACCAATACCGACTACCGTGAGACTCAATGGGATATTGTCGGTATTCTGTTGAAGAATGCGATATTTGACGCTAGGTGAGATCAATTGTTTTAACGAACCCGCACCTGCTGAGCGAAATAATCCAATTGATAGATCATCTGTTGCGCCATATTCTGCACCAATCATTACGTCCTCGGCGACCTCTAATCCATAGAAAGTTGGCCACCCACCATTTGCACCAAAAAGATCGCCAAAGCGATGAGTGATACGAATGTCTAAACTTCTCTTCTTTAAAGTTTCGACAGAATGTGAATTAATGACGCGGGTATCTTTGAACGTATTGTAAATATTTTCTTGTGCATTTGCTACTAAAAAGCAGAGAGTCAAGACTAGAATTGTAAGTAAATGTTTTAACATAAAATCTAAGATATAACGAGTGATTTAAAAAAAATCGTTGCTTGATAAAATACGTGATCAAATACCAAATGGTTTAAAAGACAACTACAGAGGAACGTTTAAAACCGATTTGATTAATTTTGAAGTTGTCAAAAAACGGGGAAATATCGTGAAAGCATCTACTAGTTTTCCAAATGCCCATTTTCTAACCAGCAATTGAATATTTCAACTTCTGCTTCGGTCAATTCTTTAGGACCATCTGCATATTCGGGTGGCATATCGCGAGTGGCGATCACGCGATTAAAAACCTTTCCATTGTCCAAACTCGCTAGCATTCCTGAGTAAGAAGAATAGTCTCCTGAAGAAAATCCCGAAATGTGACAACCTTCATAAGCACAAGTGGTTTCGATTAGAAATACCATTTGCTGGTTATAGGTAGGAACAAGTGTGTCGCAAACTGCTGGGGCTTCAATCGGTTCCAACTGATCAGAAGTACAAGCTGGAAAAGTCGTAATGAATAGTCCCAGAAGTAAAAAACTACTCAGACTGAGTATATAAGTTTTGAGCATATTTAGTGTATGGTTTAATTTGCAATATTATTTAAAAATTTATGCCATATGTTGCAATTGTAAAGGAAATCTTTTGCAAAGTCCATAAAAGCGGGTGAACAAGAGGTAAACAGTCATAAGATTACCATTTTAACAGTAATTAATATGTCGATTAAATTCATTACCAAACCTTTGTGTTCGTTACTTTTACGCTATTTTGAACTATTTGAACGGTTAGTGTGTATATTTTTTGCTTAACTTTGAAAAAGCATACGTCATTCAGTTGACGTTATATTTAATAATTCATTAAAATATAGAATAAATGTATCCAGCTCACTTAGTCGCGCCAATGTCAGAAGATTTGACAGCGCATGGTTTTGAAGGTTTAGAAACACCCGCTGCGGTAGAATCCGTTATGGAAAATAAAGATGGTACAATGTTGCTAGTGGTGAATTCTGTTTGTGGTTGCGCAGCAGCGAATGCTCGTCCAGGTGCGAAAATGGCGATGCAACATGGAAAAACACCTGATCGTGCAGTAACGGTTTTTGCTGGCGTTAATCGGGAAGCAACGGAACGCGCGCGCGAATTTTTGCTACCTTATCCACCATCTTCACCTTCAATTGCCTTATTCAAAGATGGCAAATTGGTACACTTTATTGAGCGACATAGTATTGAAGGACGCTCAGCGAATGTGATTGCTGAAAACTTAAAAATGGCTTTTGATCGCTATTGCTAAAAGATAGATGGTCAAATTAATATGCAGATTTTAGGAAATATACCTAGAATACTAATCAGAGCGACTCGAAATTCGATTTTTCGGGTCGCTTTGTTATTTTTGGGATAATTTAATGCCAGTGATTGCACCAAAAGAACTACTTTTTGCATCTGTTGTATTAATGAAAACGGCGTAAGCTACGACGTTGAATAATTTAAATCAAATCAGATAATTAATTTTTATATGAATAAAAAACAGCGATTATTTCTCCTTTTGGCATTTAAAGTCGCAATCGTTGCTATCTTACTCACTAGCTGTGGAAGTGACACGATGAAAAGGTTATCGCCTAAACCTTTAGCTTTGGGAGAATTAAATGAAATTGTAGTGGTCATGGATGAAGAACTATGGGAGGGAGCAGTTGGCGATACTTTCCGTTATTATTATTCTTCAGCATTTCCTGTACTGCCACAACCAGAATCTATTTTTGATTTGCGTCACTTTACAGCGGAAGAGATCAATGCTGATTTGTTACGCAGAGAGTTACGTAACTACGTTATTGTAGCTAATCTATCAGATGACGATTCTGGTACAGCACAAATGGTTAAAAAAGATATTGGTGATGAAAATGTACGCAAATCGAAAGAATTAGCAGAATATACTAATACGATCGTCACCAACCGCTGGGCAGAAGGGCAAACGATAATCTATTTGTTCGGAAACGGAGAAGAAAATTTAGTTAAGAATTTAAAGAAAAATTTCCCAGCTGTTCGTAAGCGTATTCATCAAGCGGATCGCAAAAAACTCAATGCTACCGTTTATCTAGATGGTCGAAATAAGGCAGCAGAGCGAGAGATTGAAGAAACTCTGGGGATTACAATGAAAGTTCCAGGCGAATACAAAATGACGCTCAATGATACTTCCGTCATCTGGATGCGTAGAGAGACAGCAGAGTCAAGTAGTAATATCATGTTGCGTAAGGTCAAATATGAAAATGAAGCCCAATTAACACCTGATGGCGTAAAATCCCTACGCGACTCCATTGGCAGCTACGTTTCTACAAATCTTAAAAATACTTACATGCGCGTCAATGATATAGATTTACCGATGATTGTCGCCGCGACGGAGATTAATGGAAACTATGCTTTGGAGGCAAGAGGTATTTGGGAAATAGTCAACGATTATGTGGGTGGATCATTCGTAAGTTATGCTATTCTAAATAAAGATCGGACGGAAATTTTGTTCGCTGATGGATTTATTCACGCACCAGGTAAGGAAAAACGCAATTTTATGTTGTACCTCGAACATGCCTTGCGTTCTGTCGATTTTACTGCTAATGCTAATGTAGTAAAAGAGAAGGATGCCGATTAGATAGATAGGCAAATGTAAGGCAAAATAGAGTGCTAAAGCTAGTCAGCTTTCGTATCTCTCACTAAATAAAAAATGTGAACGGGCAAAAGTCCGTTCACATTTTTTATTTTTGCTCACTGAACAACACGCTAGACTTACCCATATGGCTTTAAACCGACAAAATATAGAACAACTATCGGACGAGGAATTAATTCATCGATTCCAACGAGATGGGCATCGCATCTACGTGAGTATGCTGTATCGTCGGTATGAGCATTTGGTATATGGTAACGCATTGAAGTATTTCACGGATCACAATGATCGAAAAGATGTGGTCGGAGAGGTCTTCGAAAAAGTGATGCGTAAATTACCTGATACAGCAGTAAAGTCTTTTCCGAATTGGTTGTTTATCATGACACGTAATATTTGTATTTCGCGCTTGCGCAAGCATTCACCTGAGTATAGTAGTAGTGATAATTGGGAAGAAGTAGAAAAAAAGTCGGACAACTTTATGGAAAACGCGGCTGTGGCGCGTCTTATGAATGAGCAGAATTCCAATCAACAATTAGAGCTACTCCGAGAAGCAGTAGCAGAGTTGAATGAAGAACAACGCAAATGCGTACAGTTATTTTTTTTAGAAGAAAAAAGCTACCGCGAAATTACCGAGATCACTGCTTTTTCAATTAAAAAGGTAAAAAGCATGTTACAGAATGGAAAACGGAACTTACGGATTCAGCTCAATAAAAAATTAGCAACGATTAATTTCTGGTTGCTCCTATCGCCATTTTTATTTTGACCACTGAAATTATTAATTTCAGTTTCGGTCGTTTTCAATGAAAAGAATTAGATGAAATCTGTTTTTAACAACTCCAAATGCCTTTCGCGTCAGCAAATAAGCGACTACCTCACTGGTACTGCCGATCGCGCCACCATACATCACATCGAAAATCATCTATTAGATTGTGAACTTTGTGCTAGTGCAGTGGGTAACTTCGCGCAGCAAACGGACATAGCTGCTACCATTCAACAAACGAAACATTTAGATTATTCCAATCGAACACCGCTGCGTCGCTGGCTACGTCCATTAAAGGCTGCAGCCTCAGTAGCGGCAGTAGCAGCGATTTCTTTTGGAATGGGCTGGTGGATTTTTGCGCGTGAAACACCTGAGCAACTCTTCGCACAGCACTTTGATACTTATGAAAACGATATAACCCTATCGCTGCGTAGTGGTGTTCAACCAAAGGAATATTCCACGGAAGTGAATCCGCTCACACCAGCGTTAAAAGCTTATGATGTTCGGGACTTTGTGCAGAGTATTCAATTATTGACCCAACGGCTACAAGAACAGCCAAATGATGTCACGGCAGCTTACTATCTAGGATTATCTTATTTAGAAAGTAGTGAATTGGAAACCGCTGCTAGTTATTTAGAAACTGCGCGGATCAATTCTGAACGATATTATGATGCCGCCACTTGGTACTTAGCCTTGACGCATTTAAAATTAGGAAAAGTAAATTCAACTCAACTATTACTTCGAGAGTTGATGCAATCCAAGGATACTTACTATGTGAATAAGGCTGCTAATTTACTGGCAGAACTATAGATGGATTCACAAAATGATCTGAGTGTTAAATTGACTTAAAAAACGAGCAGAGATTAATTGTCTCTTCTGTAATGCGGTTACTATGCTTTTTGCGCGTAGTAACCGCATTTTTTTACTCCTATCCTGCCAAAATAACCTATCCTGCTTCTTACTACATCACCTGTCCTTTTGTTGGCATTTTCCCAATTATTTTTTCCAAAAATTTGTTTACATTTGGTTGAAAATATTCGCTGTAGATTACTTATTCGCACGCTATTAAATTAAACTATCCGTCAACGTGAATCAGGAACAAAATACTATTTTGCTCGCAGGTATTACCGAGAACAACTATACCGTTTTAGAAACCATCTATCAAGAGAGTTTACCAAAGGTGCAACAGTACGTTTTAAATAATAACGGTTCCAGTGATGATGCGCAGGATGTTTTTCAAGAAGCGATTTTAGTGATTTATAAAAAAGTAAAAGCGCAGCAACTCGAACTCACCGTTGATTTTCACTACTATCTTTTTGGAATTTGTAAACGCATGTGGCTCAATCGCCTTCGCCGAAAAGATCGCACTGAAGCGCCACTAACCGCTGCGCAGCATTTTACGACCGAAGAAAATATCGAAGATAATTTGATTAAAACCCGCAAGTGGAATTTGTTTAATACGAAGTTCACACAACTGGCGGACGAGTGTCGTAAGGTGCTCCAGTTATTTTTTAATGGCGAATCCAGTCGCGTAATCGCTGACCAAATGGGCTATTCAGAGGAATACGCCAAACGCAAAAAATATAAGTGTAAATTGAGTCTGGCTAAACTGATAAAAAACGATCCAGAATATCGGCATTTGTTGCTTTCGTAGAGACGTTAAATTTAACGTCTCTACACGTCATGGTTGTAAATTCTAATTTTAGTCATGAATTTCGACGAACAAACCTATCAACGCATACAGCGTTATCTCGACGCCGAGATGAACGCTGCTGAAGCTGCTGCCTTCGAGGATGAGGTGACCGCCAACCCCGAATTGGCGCGGGAGGGGCGGTTGAGTGGGGCGATGGAGCAATTGCTAGCAGAAACAGCGGAGAATGAATTGCGCAAAAGTTTGCAGCAGCTCAAGGTGCAATTTGCAAATAAAAACGAGGAAGACGACGACGATAAAGGCGGCGGTTATTGGCGATTTTTATTGTTGCTAATTCCGCTTTTTCTCATTGGAATTTGGCAATGGGTTGGATCGGAAGATGTTGATAATCAATTAGTTGAGAATGGAGTAGGAGAAAGAAGTTACGAAAATTATAAGCTAGAATCGTCAGATTTGTTAGCAACTGAAATAGCCGAGGCAGATACCAGTTTAAATGTCAACCGAAATCCAAGTGACAGCGTCGCTACCAATCAAAATATTGCCGTTGAACCACCTACGAAAGCCACTGCCCCCGACGATCTAGCTCCGCCGCCTACTGAATTAAAAATCAAAAAACCTCCGCAGGAAAATCTGCGCATCGAATCCATCCCGCCCCCGGTTGATACGACGATTCAACGTGATACGACTAAAATTTATGCAGGAGAAGAGGGGTTTAACATGCCGAATATTGAGGAATTTAGCAGTATCGAAACGCCCGTTTTGACTACCATTTTGCTGGATTCTCTGGTACAGGAAAACGCAAATCAAACAAAAATTCAACTAACGAATATAGTGTCACCAGACATTAATATCAGTACTTTTTTTACGAGAAAACCCATTGATAGCGTCACTTTTGAATTTAGTGGTGAAATTCTTGCGGCGGCTAATTTTCAGCCGATTAATTTACGCTACCAAGTATTTAATTACGACCAGGCATATAATGCTGGGCAAGCGATGTTTGCTGGAACGCTACCACTGCAATCAGTAGATACCCAGACCTACTCCTTTGCAATTGAACGCAAGCTAGTACTGGGCGAGGAAATACCTGCGCTGATTAGACCTTACTACGTCGTCATTACTGCTACCGACGATCCTGAACTGCTTTGGGTAGAACAATTTACCGTTGTTGAATGGAATATGCTTAGCCCAACTACTTACCTATTCGACGAAGGTTCGGTGATGATAACTGAGGCTACCTATTCCTTTTCTAAAACTACCTTGCGTATTCCTGCAACGATTCGCCAGCAATCTGCTGATGCTACTATTATCTTACCACTGACCGGTAAGCTATTTTTAGAAAATGATACTAAGGATATACTAATTGATCTGTTGCGCTATGAAGTATATAGCTTTGATCAAGAAGGCAACGAGCCGTTATATTCAAGTCCACTCGCGTTGATTCCACTTGGAGGAGAAGAACATTCTTTTATAACCAGAGATCAGTTAAAACTCTCTGCTGGAAATTATTATGTGTTGATTAAGGACGACATGGATTTTACTTACGGGTTGGAAAAATTTCGTGTAGTAGAGTAGTGAAAGTATTTAAAGATCTGCATTATTCAGACGTTTTTTTCAAACGTCTCTACCACTCCTATTTTTCAAGAAATAAAACTCCTCTGCGCACTCCACCAAACTTTTTTCGTCAGAAAAAATGCTCCATTTAAATACGAATTGTACACTTCAGAACGAAAAAATCTCCGCGCCTCCGCGAAATCCGCGTTTCAAAATTAATTGAATGCAAATGTTTTTTTATTTTAAATTATTGATAATCAATTGGTTATGATTTACTTGGAGATTTTTTTCAAAAAAAATAAAAAAGATCGGTCACTTTTATCACCCTTAGGTTATTTGTAGATGTACGCAGCTTGCAAACAACGTCAGCATTGATAGTTTAACATAGAAAAACATCAGCTACGTTCAGCCAAAACTGCATACGCTGAGGATATTGGATACAGGAATTTGGATATTGGACAGACAAATATTTCATGCTACCAATTCCAAAATCGAATATCTAACCTCCAAAATCCCACTACTTAGTCACACCCATTTTAAACAACAACGCACAGCGGATTGATCATTTAAACATCCGTGTAATTTCTTTAGAATACCTCATTAGTGCGTTTGTTCGTATTTCAAAACTTTAAAAATAGAGAACAGAAGACAGATCACTTCGTTGTCAGACCATCTATGATTGTCAGACAGCTTAGTACGAACATCTGATTGCTTACTGTAAAGCGGTCTGTCAATGCAATGATCTGTCAGCGCAGCGGCCTGACTTCTGTCCTCTTCTCAAAAACATTTCACGAATAGTGTGTGGAGCCGATCGAGGTTAATGTAAAATTGAAAATGTAAAATGATAAATGTAAAAGGGAGCTTTCGTACTTGTTACCACATTTGTTTTTTACAAATCACTTTTTACTAACTGCCACAGATCGGTTTGGATGCCGGATGCCCAAATCATTGGGGGGATCACTAGCAAGTCCGGCATCTCTTTTTTTGGAGGACAGACATTCCTGTCTGTCTCACCCAACAAACGGAAAAAGGCTCAAAGAGTGGATTAATGTAAAATTGAAAACGTAAAACGATAAATGTAAAAGTACGCCCGTGTTAATAAAGCAGTGCTGTACACTTTTACATTTTAAATTTAGCCTTTTATACCGCAATACTGCGGCACAGGCTATTTTACATTAAAAATAGGTAAAGGGTTCGCCAAGTGCGTCCCTTCACCCTTCCTCCCTTTGCCCTTCACCCAAGAATACTCCGCTGGTCGCGCAACGAGTCGCCCTCGTTACGCCTGACCGGGCTATGTGCTAAACT
>JBGCES010000148.1:0-15632 GCA_045106545.1 Saprospiraceae bacterium | reverse complement strand
CGAAGTACTTATTGGGTGAATAACTTTTCTAAATTTAAGGAAAAAACCGATATTAAATTGGCTTTTTATGTAAATTGAAAAACAATTGACCGTTAATTAACAGTTGTGTAAACCCAAGAAAGAGGGGATTAAGTTCCTTCTAGACTAAAATATTCTGTTTATACCAAATCAATTTCTATGACTAATTTGCGTTTTTTCTTTTTTATATGCTTTTGCACTTTGCTAATTACTTCTTGGAGTTGTACACCAAAAATGCAACCCGCAGCTACTGCCGATGATTGCATCGACCCTGCCAAGGTTAATCCTGAAGGAATATGTCCGATGAATTACGCGCCCGTCTGCGGTTGCGATAATCAGACTTATAGTAATGATTGTGAAGCGATGAATGCTGGACTAAAGAGCTGGACAGAAGGCGCGTGTACGGAAGGAACGAGCACGGTCGAAAATTGTATTGACGAAAGTAAAATCAAAGACGCACCTTGTGTGAAAATTTATAAACCTGTTTGCGGTTGCGATGAACAGACTTACTCGAATTCCTGTATGGCAGAAAATGCGGGAGTAACCAAGTGGACAAATGGAAAATGTGATCCCAAAGCAATGGAAGGTTGTGTCGATCTTAGACGCGCTAATCCGAGTAGGACGTGTATGGAAATCTATCGGCCCGTTTGTGGTTGTGATGGTGAAACTTACGAAAATGCCTGCTATGCGGAGCGGAAAGGGATAGTAAAATGGGATATGGGAGCGTGTGAGTAAGTAAGATCTAAACAAAAAATGGCTCGAAACACAATTCGTGTTCGAGCCATTTTTTTATTTGAAAACTTAAATTCTACCGCGTCAAATACATATTCCGCTGGCGATCCAATTTCTTAAAGAACGGATCCGAAATATCTTTGATGAAGCGAATCGCCTCACCCGTAGATTTCATCTCTGGTCCCAAGTTTTTATCTACATTCGGGAACTTATTGAAAGAGAAAACGGGGACTTTGATGGCGTAGCCGCTTGGCTGTGGATTGATATTGAAATCTTTTAATTTCTTCACACCGAGCATGACTTGCGTAGCGATATTTAAGTAAGGCACTTTATACGCTTTCGCGATAAATGGCGTAGTCCGTGAAGCACGTGGATTGGCTTCAATCACGTAAACATCATCGCCTTTGATAGCAAATTGGATATTGATTAATCCTTTGATACCCAATGCCATGGCTAGCTTTTCGGTATATTCTACCATCTTTTGTACCGCAGCAACGCTGAGGCTGTAAGTTGGTAATACTGCAGAACTATCGCCCGAGTGGATACCCGCTGGCTCGATGTGTTCCATGATCCCCATGATATGTACTTGCTCACCATCACAAATCGCATCAATTTCAGCTTCTTTCGCGCGGTCAAGGAATTGGTCAATCAAGACCTTATTATCGGGCATATGTTTGAAAATGCTCAACACCTGACGTTCTAATTCATCGTCGTTGATGACAATCCGCATACTTTGACCACCCAATACGTAGGATGGGCGCACTAAAACTGGATAAGAAACACGGTTAGCAATGTCGATGGCTTTATCTACATCTTCTGCAACACCGTAGCGCGGATATGGAATATCCAATTCTTTTAATAAGTCAGAAAACGAACCGCGATCTTCCGCTAAATCCATGCTTGGAAAGCTCGTTCCGATAATTGGAATGCCGTGTTTGTATAGCTTCTCGGCGAGTTTCAATGCAGTCTGTCCACCTAACTGAACGATAACACCAATTGGATTTTCTAATTCGATAATTTCTAATAAATGCTCCCAGAAAACGGGTTCAAAATAGAGCTTATCCGCCATATCGAAATCTGTCGAAACCGTTTCTGGATTACAATTGATCATGATGGCTTCCATGCCTGCTTCTTTAATTGCCAGCAGACCGTGTACACAACAATAATCAAATTCGATACCCTGACCAATCCGATTCGGTCCCGAACCTAAAATGATAACTTTTTTCTTATCGGTAACGATGGATTCGTTTTCAGAATCAAAAGTAGAGTAGAAGTAGGGCGTTTTTGCTTCAAATTCTGCCGCACAAGTATCTACCATTTTGTAGGTGCGACGAATATCCAATTTCTTACGATATTTAGTGACTTCGTCTTCTTTGATCCGCAGTACCCAGGCAATTTGCGCATCCGAATAGCCAACTGTTTTTAGTTCGCGTAAAAAATCTTCTGGAATATCTTCTGCTACATTATAGCGTTGTAGTTGTTGTTCGTAATCTACCAAACGCTTAATTTGTTTGATGTACCACGGGTCAATTTTAGTATGCTTAAAGATAGTACGTTCGGGCAAACCGAGGCGTAGCGCGTCTTTCAAGCGGAAAATACGGTCGTCACTTGCTTCTTGTAATCGCTTGATAATATCATCCGTCTTAATCCATTCCTTCATATCTGCGCCCAATCCCATGCGACCATTTTCGAGCGATTGACAGGCTTTTTGTAGTGCTTCTAAGAAAGAGCGACCGATACCCATTACCTCTCCTACCGATTTCATTTGTAAACCTAGACGGTGGTCTGCGCCGATGAATTTAGAAAAATTCCAGCGAGGCATTTTTACGATTACGTAATCCAGTGTCGGTTCGAAGTATGCGGAAGTCGTTTTGGTAATTTGATTTTTTAATTCATCTAAAGTATAACCCAATGCTAGTTTTGCGGCAATTTTTGCAATTGGATAACCCGTTGCCTTACTTGCTAAGGCGGATGAACGCGATACGCGCGGATTGATTTCGATAATAATTAATTCCTCCGTTTCAGGATTTTGCGAGAACTGAATATTACAGCCACCCGCAAAATTTCCAATGGAGCGCATACAGTGAATCGCTTGATTTCGCATATCTTGATAAGCTGTATCAGAAAGCGTCATCGCGGGTGCAACGGTAATACTATCGCCCGTATGAATACCCATCGGGTCAAAGTTTTCGACCGTACAGATAATTACTACATTGTCATTCGCATCGCGTAGTAACTCCAACTCAAATTCTTTCCAACCTAGAACGGCTTTTTCTACCAACACCTCGTGGGTAGGGGAAGCATTTAAACCACGACGTAAGGCTTCGTCAAATTCATCAGGCGTATGACAGAAACCACCACCATAGCCACCCAAGGTGTAAGAAGGGCGAATTACTAATGGAAAACCAATTTCTTGTGCAGCTTCTTTTCCTTCCAAAAAGGAATTAGCAATTTTAGAAGGTGCAACGGCGAGTCCGATTTCAATCATCAGTTGGCGGAACGCCTCGCGATTTTCTGCGGTCTCAATGGCTTCTAAATCAACCCCGATGAGTTTTACATCGTGCTTTTCCCACAGCCCTTGTTTTCCTGCCTCAATCGCTAAATTCAAAGCGGTCTGACCACCCATTGTTGGCAAGACCGCGTCAATTTTTTGTTCGGTGAGAATTTGATCCAAACTCTCTACCGTCAATGGCAATAGATAAATATGCTCGGCAGTGACCGGGTCGGTCATGATAGTTGCCGGATTGTCATTGATGAGTGTCACCTCAATACCTTCTTCTCGTAAGGAACGCGCCGCTTGCGTTCCGGAATAGTCAAATTCACAGGCTTGTCCAATAATAATCGGTCCGCTACCGATAATTAGCACGGATTTGATGGAAGTATCCTTTGGCATAAGTCGTAATGTTGTTGATTGAAAGTGGTTCGATATGGTTCAAAAATGGTTGAGACTGCTGTTTGAATAGATAACTTGCTAAGTGAAATTTGGTTCAGTATCAAAAAATAAGTTTCCAATTTTTCAAATGATAGTCTTTTTGAATGAATAGCTTTTTTATTAAAAAAAATTATCAGTTGAAAAAAATTTAGGGGAACTTGTTTTTTGATTTATAAACCATAACATACTACAATAGGGATAATGGAAACCGTTACGTTCCAAAATCCGACTATGAAATATCTGTTTCACCATGATATTTGTTTGTTATTTACAAATTGGCGCAAAGATAGTAGAAGTAGGGAGTTTTGAAAGGGAATGAGAGATAAAATTAAAAAGTAGTGGTCAAAATATTGAGTAGATATTACGAAATCAAAAGTTAACTACTGATTAGTAAATTCATAATTATTGGCGTTATGTACATTTTTGAAGCAGTTATCGCCAATAATAATATTCATCTTTGGCGTTATCTACCAAAATTTATGACATATAGCCAATAATTATAGAAATTGAACTAAAAAAATGAAAATACCTGTTATGTTCCAACCTGATTGGACGCAACTCAATTGTACAGAATTCATCTTCTCTTTTGGTGATGAGGTGATTATAAATACGGAGTCACAAAAAATAAATGCGATTATATTAGACTTCTCAGAAGATGAAATGTCCAAGTGGTATGGGGTCGGTCTTTTGAATAAACGCCAATTGCTGGGTAGAAAAATTCCTAGTGGTTTGAGTAAGAATAGTATTACATTGCTAGACATATTTTATCTCACAGAAAAATTAGTTAATAACCTTCAAAAATTAGATACACATCAAGTTGAACAGACTCAGATAGGTATTGGTGCGCGTTGTCCTATCACAGATATTTCTTTTTTGCAAAAAAAATATTCCAAAGGAATTCAGCAGCGTAATGATCTTCAAACGAAAAGTCAAACGAAAGTAGTTGGATTTCAACCAATTGAATGTTATGTATCATTTTCTGAAATTTTAAAGTAACTATGACCAATCTAAATCTCACCACCAACCCCGCTGTCACCACCACCTTCGATAACTATCCCGATTCCATCCGCGAAAAAATGTACTACCTGCGTGAGTTGGTGCTCGAAGCTGCTGAAGCTGCCGAGGACATCACTGCGCTCGAAGAAACCCTTAAATGGGGCGAACCGAGCTACCTTGCTAAAAAAGGAAGTACGCTACGAATGGACTGGAAAGCGAAGAAGCCAGATCAGTACGCGATGTATTTTAAGTGTACGAGCAAATTGGTAATGACTTTTAAAAAGGTCTTTGGCGATTTATTTACTTACGAAGGTAAGCGAGCGATTGTGTTCACTCTAGAAGCAGATGTACCAGTTAAAGAATTGAAGCAGTGTATTACTACGACTCTGCGTTATCATCGGGTGAAGCATTTACCAGATTTGGGAATGCAATAAATAAATGATGTTCCTACAAGTATTTTTGTGATTTTCAAAAACCAATCAACTAGGCTAGGCGTTACGGGCTTCGGAAACAAAACTTAAAATAGCAAAAGCTGTTGCAATAGAAATAAGTTTAAAAAGAAAATATTAATGACTTTAACGCCCGTAAAAAGATTCTGGAATTTACTCCGTCCATTTAACCGCGAGATTCGTCAGATTTATGCCTATGCCTTATTTATTGGAATTGTTAACCTGACTTTACCGCTTGGTATTCAGGCGATTATCAATTTTTTACAAACTGGAGAACTCACTTCTACTTGGGTGATTTTGGTTGGGTTTGTACTAATTGGTATTACGATTACTGGAGTTTTGCAAGTGTTACAGTTGCGTATCGTGGAAAACATTCAACAAAATCTATTTGCGCGCTCTGGATTTGAATTTGCTTATCGTATTCCGAAAATATCTTTTTTACAATTAGATAAAGTACACGCCCCTGAATTGGTTAATCGCTTTTTCGATACCCTGACTATTCAGAAGGGGCTTCCCAAGATTTTGATTGATTTTTCTTCGGCTACTTTTCAGATTATTTTTGGACTGATCCTACTAACTATCTATAGTGTTTATTTTATCATTTTGGGCGTTGCACTATCGTTGGTATTATGGTTGATTTTTCAAGTTACGGACCCGAAGGGTTTATCCACTAGTTTGGTAGAAAGCAAGTATAAATACCGCTTGGCGCACTGGCTGGAAGAAGTGGCGCGCGTTAATCGGAGTTTAAAAATCTATTCCCGTAATCGTTTCCACTTGAATCGCACTGATGAAATCGTTGAAGGCTATTTAAAATCAAGGGAAACGCACTTCGGCGTATTAATCAATCAATTCAAATTATTTATTGGTTTCAAAGTATTATTAGCAGCAGGCTTGTTGTTACTCGGTGGCTTTTTGGTATTTAATAACCTGATGAATATTGGACAATTTGTGGCGGCAGAAATTGTGATTTTATTAATTATCAACTCCGTAGAGAAAGTCCTTCGCACTATTGATACTATTTATGATGTATTGACAGCTTTGGATAAAATCGGTTATGTGACGGATTTGCAGTTGGATAAAGGGACGGGGATTGCAGAACTTAATACACCAGGTGGTGTATCGTTGGAGGCAAAAGAAATTACTTTCGGTTTTCCTGATGAACGCAAAAATATATTCAACGATCTATCTTTTAAGATTGATGCAGGAGAGAAAGTAGTTTTACAAGGAAAATCAGGTACTGGAAAATCCTTACTGTTGCAATTATTAGCGGGAATTCATCAGATTGAAGATGGTGATTTCTATGTCAACGATATTCCTTTTGCTAATTACCAACGAGACTCTTTCTATGGTCAATTGGGAATGTCTTTTCCAGTGAATCAAATTTTTGAGGGTACTTTTCGAGAAAATATTTTAATGGGGCGTGATATTCCCAACGAGGAGTTGATGGGAATTATTAAATTACTTGATTTGGAAGAATACCTCGCTCATCGACCGCAGCATATCGATTGCTATGTAGATAGTGGCGGTCGTCGCTTGCCACGTAGCATCATTCAAAAGTTACAAATTGCGCGTATTATCATTAATAAACCCAAATTATTATTAATGGAAGATCCGCTGCAATTTATTCAAGAGGACGAGAAAAAACGCATCATTGATTACATTATGGATGAAGAACGCGAATGGACAGTATTAGTTGTTTCCGATTTTTATTATTGGGGAGAAAGGAGCGGACGTATTATTCGATTGGGAGAGAAGAAAGGAGGCTAAACTTAGTTTACATTGTACTAAAAGTACCAGTCAATCAACTAATTATTTCGGCGTGGCTAAATTAAACTATCATGTTAAATATTTCTAATAACTCCATTACGAACTCCGTTTCTATTGACGAGTTCAAAGCTTATAGATTACTGCGCAAATCACACGTTACTGGTGTGACAATACGCTTATTAATTGGTCTATTAATCTTGGTTTTGCTTTGTCTCTTTTTGCCGTGGACACAAAATATCAGTGCCAAAGGATTCGTGACTACCCGTTCCCCTGAGTCGCGTCCGCAGGCAATCCAATCTGTTATTGGTGGACGAATTGAAAAATGGTATGTGCAAGAAGGAGATTTTGTGAATGCAGGCGATACCGTTGTTTACATCACAGAGGTTAAAAGTGAATATTTCGATCCAGCACTATTAGAAAGAACATCGGAACAAATTGATGCCAAGCAAGCTAGTGTAGAGTCTTACGACCAAAAAGTGATTGCTTTAGAGAAACAGTATCGTGCTTTAAAAGATGCGTTGCGGCTGAAACGGGAACAAACAGATAATAAAATTCTGCAAGGACGTAATAAAATTACGATTGATAGTATTGATTTAGTGGCATTGCGAACTAATTTGAGTAACGCTGAAAATCAACTGGAGCGAACACAAGAGTTATATGATAAAGGGTTGAAAACGCTGACAGAGCTACAGGAAAAAGATAACAAATTACAAAATACTCGCGCCAAACTTATCTCGCAAGAGAATAAATTACTCAACCAGCGAAATGCGCTGATTAATTTACAAATTGAACTGAATGCCATCGAACGCGAATATGCGGATAAGCTCGCCAAGTCCCAATCGGATCGTCAATCTGCCGTATCCGCCAGACTTGAAAGTGTGGCATCAACCGCTAAATTGCGTAATCAATTAGGCAACTACACCGAGCGGCAAAAGTTCTACTACATTCTTGCCCCACAAGCTGGTTATATCACCCAAAGTGTCAAAGGAGGTATCGGGGAAACGGTAAAAGAAGGTGCTGATATTGCTACAATTATGCCCTCTAAATATGATTTGGCGATTGATATTTATGTCAAACCACAAGACATTCCTCTAATCGACATCGGAACCCCCGTGCAACTGCGGTTTGATGGTTGGCCTGCGATCGTCATTAGCGGTTGGCCAGAAACTTCGATTGGTGTTTTTCCAGGTAAAATCGTAGCGATTGATCGTTTTATTGATAAAGAAGGAAAGTATCGGGTGTTAATTAGCCCGGATCTGACTAAACGGGATTGGCCAGCCCAGTTGAGCATTGGAACGGGAGCTAACTCCTTTATTCTGCTACGCGAAGTGCCGATTTGGTACGAAGTATGGCGACAATTAAATGGTTTCCCTGCGGATTTTTACGAAACGGACAAGAAAGGAGTGATCGCAAAAGAAAAGGAAGAAGTGAAGCGGAAAGCGCCTTTGAAGTCCGTAAAATAGGAGAGGAGTTTAATTGTTGAACTGTTTAATTGTTGAACTTACATGCAATATCATTTGAAAATATTGATTGGTTTGAAATGGAAATTGATGCTTTTATTACTGGGGCTCTCCTTGCCCGTCTTTAGTCAATCCGATAGTATTACACTGACCTATCGCGAATATCTAGATAATATCTACCGCTATCATCCTGTCGTGGAACAGGCAGATTTGCAAATAGATATGGGAGAGGCTGAAATGTTGGGCGCGCGTGGTATGCTCGATCCAGAACTTTATGCCGACTGGGATCAGAAAAATTTTGATGATAAACTATATTTCCAAACCTACCAAGCGACCTTGCGTGTTCCAACGGTTCTAGGAGTGGATTTTGTAGGAGGATATGAAAATACGGAAGGGGTCTTCCTAAGTCCTGAAAGTAACACCGATCGTTTTGGTTTGTGGAATGTCGGGGTGGAGGTGAATGTACTACAAGGACTGATTGTCAACGAACGCCGAACCGCACTCGATCAGGCACGGGTATTTCAACAAATGGCACAGAACGAGCAACAAATTATTTTGAATGATTTGTTGTACGATGCTTCAGCAGCTTATATTGAGTGGCAGCAGTACCAGTACTTCACGAGCGTTTTAAACGAAAATATTGAAATTGCCGCCAACTATTTAGACATTACTAAGCAATCTTATTTCGGGGGTGAAAAAACGGAAATGGATACGCTAGAGGCATTTATCTTGTATCAAGATGCCGTAACGCTTTTGCAAAAAAACGATTTGAAACTTATCAAATCTCGCCAAAATGTAGAGAATTTTTTGTGGTTCAAAGATGTACCCATTCAATTGCAACCCGCTGCCATTCCCGAATCCTACGATAATCCTTACTTACCTATTGCAGCAAGTATTGAGAATACTAATTTAGCAAACCATCCAATCATTTTAGCGACTTTAAATAAGCTCTCCTATTTTGAAATTGAGCAGCGTTTAAAGCGCGAAAAATTAAAACCTAAACTCAAGGTCAAGTATAATCCTTTACTGGCAACTTCCGAAGAAGGTATTACTCCGAGTCCTTCGTTTTCTGACTTTAAGTGGGGATTTGATTTTTCGATGCCTCTACTCATGCGAAGTGAACGCGCCGATGTGCAGTTGGGACAAATTAAGTTACAGGATATTGGTCTAGAATTAGATAACAAGCGCAACGAATTACAAAATAAAATGGAAGCTAGTTGGTTACAACAAAATCGTTTGGAAAGCCAATTGCAATTGATGCAGCAAAATGTAGAAAATTATCGCCGCCTATTAGAAATGGAACGGGAGAAATTCCGTTTTGGCGAAAGCTCCGTTTTCTTACTCAACAAACGCCAAGAAAAATACATAGATGGGCAACTCAAACTCATCGAAACGACGAGTAAACAACAAGTGGAACGCTTGAATTTCTTGTATTTTTCCAATCAGTTATTGAGAACAAGAGAGTAAATTAACGCCGCCAGTTAGTAACTATTCGCTTAGTTAAATTGCTTATCACCTTTCCTTATGGTCACTATAGAGCACTTTAGATACTACGTATATGATATTGTATCTATAACGGCACGTAATAATTTCAAAAAATCCCGTATATTTGCGCAGTTTTTACAGAGCGTAGTGAGCTGTGGCGGGGTAAAATAAAGGCTAAAGCACTGATTTTCAATTCTGTAAACAGAGTGAAAATCTGTATTATTATAAGATACTTCTATATTACCTTTTTGAATAGTAGATGGTTGAAAATGAACAACAGTCGGCATTATTCGCTGATTAAATAGAAAAAATTCTAAAAAGTTCATCTTTTTATTCGCCATCGAAATTTTCCTGCCCGTCAGTTTGTCACTGACAAAATTGTGACAAATTTAATTTTTACACTCACCTCACGCTATTGTAGTTAACTTTTGATGATATATCTGCCATATTTAATCATGGCATTATATATGTCAATAATCTAAGGTGTGTAAACGTAGCGGCAAAAGTCGTGTAATGTTGTGCAAAAGTTGTAGGTCTCACGTGAAAGAGCAACTTTCAAACTATGTTACACCACTTTCATACAATTTTTACACTTTTATTTAGAGTATTCTTAGTTAGCGACGATCACTAATTTCTATTTAGTGGTGACTGATAACTAATCTACTATAACGCATTTTTTTAAACATTTTTTCAAAATTCGGGAACCGAAAGTGTCGGACGTTTTATGGTTGAAAATGTAGAGACGTTATAAGGATAATGTAAAATTTAAAATGTAAAACACAAAATGTAAAAGTGAGCGTGACATTCACTTTCAACATAAAAAGTTTACAAGTTAATTTTTGAGTATCCCAAATAATGTTTCAAAACAGATTCAAAGACTTTATATTATAATGTCTTTACCAGAAAAACTCAAAACTCAGAGGTCCCACACCAAACATTTTTTCATCATGCAAGGAAAAGGTATCGTTAAGTTCTTCCTTGTTGTCATGACTTTTGTTTGTTTGTTGCAATACTTGTTTGTCCTTCCGACAAATAAAGTAGAAAATGCAGCCGACGAATATGCAGAAGCTCAGGCAGCAGTGGCAGAACCAGAGAACCAGAGAGCGGCACGCCGCGCGGCACGCACTGCCTACTTGGACTCAATGTCGTCCGAGAAAGTGTTCAGTATTCCATTACTGAAGGATTACACTTATCAAGAATTAAAAGGTCAGCAACTGGCTTTAGGACTCGACCTTAAGGGCGGGATGTCAGTTGTTTTACAAGTTGACCTGAAAGAGTTCATTCGAGCTTTATCGAATAATTATAAAGACCCGACTTTTGAAAATGCGTTAAAAAATGCCGAAGCTGCGCAACGTAATGCGCAAGCCGATTACGTCAGCTTATTTGTTGACGAATACCAAAAAATTGCTAATGGTAAAACCTTAGCTTCTATTTTCGCTCGTAGTGGCGCATTGCCAGGCGAAGTGAATTTCGATATGTCTGATGGTCAAGTAGAGACTATTCTACGGACTAAAGCTGACGAAACGGTAGAATTAACTTTCGGTCTGTTGAAACAACGGATTGATAAGTTAGGGGTAACACAGCCTAACGTTTCTTTGGATGCCAGCCGCGATTTGATCGTAGTTGAATTACCAGGTATTGATAACCCAGAACGGGCGCGTCAATTCTTAAAAGCAGCAGCAAATCTAGAATTCTGGAACGTTTACCGTAATTCGGATGCTGGTATGCTACAAGGCTTTTTTGATGCCAACGAATTACTACGTAAAACTGTAGGTGGTGAAGAGGTAACGCAAGAAATCCTACGTATTGATACGACTTATGCGATGGATGCGGATGGTAATAATACTGAAGAAATTGCTTCTTTAGATACGATTTACGATAGTAATCAATTAGGTCAACAAGGACCATTATTTGATGTGTTCACGATTAATCAAGGCAGTTATTCACCTTCAGTGATGGGGACAGCGTTGAAAAATCAGCGTAAAGTGATTAGCGGCGAAAACGGTTACTTACAGCAACCTGATATTAAACGTTTCTTTCCACAAGACGTGGTTTTCCGTTGGTCAAAAGATCCGATTCCATTGCGTAATGGCGATGAAACGAATCCTATCGCAGAAAACACTTACCAATTATACGCAATTAAAAAATTGCCTAATTCGGATAAGGCACCACTTTCGGGTGAGCGCGTAGTAGCGGCAAGTTCTAACCCAGATCCACAGACCAATGAAGTTGCGATTTCGTTGAAAATGGATCAAGAAGGTGCGCAAAAATGGGGACGGATGACGACTCAAGCAGCGCAAGACAACAACCGTGAAATTGCAATTGTATTAGATAACGAAGTGGTATCTGCACCACGTGTAATCAATCCTATTACTTCAGGTGACTCACAGATTACTGGTGACTTTTCTATCCAAGAA
Organism: Saprospiraceae bacterium; assembly: GCA_045106545.1. Lineage (GTDB taxonomy): Bacteria > Bacteroidota > Bacteroidia > Chitinophagales > Saprospiraceae > JBGCES01. Next base: position 3,376 of record JBGCES010000148.1, on the reverse strand, counting down.
GGAGAAGATTTAGCAGCAGTATTGGAGATTGGTAAATTACCAGCGGAGTTAGATATTATTCAAGAATCATTAGTTGGACCATCTTTAGGTGCGAAAAACATTCGTTCTTCGATTATGTCTTTAGTAATCGGTTTCGCATTATTACTAGGCTTCATGATTTTCTACTATGCAGGTGGTGGTATTGTTTCCATTCTTGCACTGTTATTAAACCTGTTTTTCATCTTTGGTGCATTAGCATCATACGGAACGGTATTGACTTTACCTGGGATTGCTGGTATCCTATTGACCATTGGTATGGCGGTAGATGCTTCGGTAATCATCTACGAACGGATTCGTGAGGAATTACGCGATGGTAAGTCGATGTTGGTTTCTATCCAAGATGGTTTCTCTAATTCCTACTCGGCGATTATTGATGCGAACGTGACGACACTTTTAGTAGCATTCGTTTTGAACTACTTCGGTTTAGGACCGATTAAAGGTTTCGCAGTCGTATTGATTATCGGTGTGATTTCATCTTTATTTACTGCCGTTTTGGTTGGTCGATTGATGATTGATTACTGGACGAAAACCAAAGGTAACACGATGAATTTTTCATCGGGTTTCTCTAAGAATGCTTTCGCTAATTTGAAAGTGGACTGGTTAGGTAAACGTAAGATGGCTTACGGTATCTCGGCAGCAATTATTCTTTTGGGTATCGGTTCGATGTTTGTTCGTGGTTTTGACTTAGGGGTAGATTTCAAAGGTGGATATTCTTATAATGTTACTTTTGAACAGCCGATGACCGCAGATCAGATTCGTACTACGATGACGGATGTATTTGGTAGTCAACCAACTGTGAAAGCAGTAGATACGGAAAATACTTACAACATTGTAACGGATTATTTAGTAGATAACACTGCTGATGATACGGATAGTTTAGTATTGGCGAAGTTCCATGAAGGTATCGTCGCAGTAACCGGTGAGCAATTAGCTTTTAAAGATTTTACGGATACAGAATCATCGGGGACACACCTGATTAGTTCTAGTAAAGTAGGTGCAACGATTGCGGATGATATTAAAACAAGTGCTTTCTACTCGGCGGTAATTGCTTTATTGTTTATCTTCTTGTATATCGCAGTGCGTTTCTCTAAGTGGCAATACTCTGCGGGTGCAGTTGCGGCATTGTTCCATGATGTTCTGGTTGTATTGAGTATCTTCTCGATTTTCCACGGTATCTTACCATTCGGTTTGGAAATTGACCAAAACTTCATCGCGGCGATTCTGACTGTAATTGGTTACTCGATTAACGATACGGTAGTTGTATTTGACCGTATTCGGGAGTTCCTAAATATGTACGTGAAGAAAGGCAAAGAAGAAGTTATCAATATGGCAATCAACTCTACAGTCTCTCGTACAGTAATTACCTCTTTGACGACATTATTCGTAGTTGGTATCTTATTCGTATTTGGTGGAGCAAGTATTCGCGGATTCGCATTTGCTTTATTGATTGGTATCTTAGTCGGTACTTACTCTTCTATCTTTATCGCAACGCCAGTTATGTCTGACTTAACAGGTGACCTAGAACCACGGGTAGCGAAGAAGACAGAGAAAACAGGTACGTTTAACCGTCGCGAAGTTTCTGAAAGACAAGAACCGTAAGAAGTTCTTAGTTGGTAGTTAATTACCGACTTACAGCTATCATAAAATAGCTTTTCTGTTTTTTAAATGATAATTATTTATAATAAATGAATTTTTATTAAAAAAATAATCAATTAAAAAACTTAAAAGAAAAGTTATTTTATGATTAATATTAAAGTATAAAAAGCGGTGCTGATTAAGTTCAGTACCGCTTTTTTGTTCTGGATGAACCCTTTACCCCAGAGCTGTTAAGTTCTTTAATGTAAAATGTAAAAGGCTAAATATAAAATTTAAAAGTATACTGAATACGTGCAAAAATGGTTCGGAACATGACGTGTGACTTTTACATTTTGCGGTTTTACATTTTACATTAAAATTAGCACTTAACAGCTCTGCCCTTTACCCTTTACCCTTTACCCTTTGCCTTTTACCCTTCATCTAAATAATTACAAAAATATTTGATAATTGCAACATTGAACAAACCTTACTTTAAAGCTGTATTACTAATATAGGATCACATTTATTCAATTTAAAAAGTTAATATCATCATGGAAAACAGAGATAATAATAGTTCAGCACTTTGGTTTTTATTAGGCGTAGCAGCAGGCGCAGCAGGCGCATATTATTTACAATCAGAAGATGGAAAGCGCTTACGTCGTCAAGTTTCGGAACAGGCAAATGAACTAGGAACACAGGTGAATGAATATAGTAGAGAAGTGAGTGGTAAGGTGAATCAGTACAGTCGCGAGTTTGGAAACAAAGCACAAAACCAAGTTCAGAATCTATCATCTACATTGAATACTGCTATTGAGCAAAGTAAGACTTATGTGGACGACTTGGGGAGTAACGTCAAAGAGCGTTTGAATACCGTAGCGAGTTCTGCTAGTGAGACTGTTGATAAAGTAGAAAGTAGTTTTCAACGCGGGATGAATAAAGCCAAGCGTAATATTGATAAGAAAACGGATAAAATTGATACGATTATTGAAAATGGTAAGGCGTAAGTAGGTTAAACTTACTCCATTACTGAAATCCCATTCGCCAATGTAACCTAAGCTGAACCCATTCTATTTTCAATAGAATGGGTTCAACCTTTCTCCGTTTTATAAAGTTATGACCCTCTATCTTTAGCAATAACGTTACTATCAACATGAAAGACGTAGATTATTTAATGGAATCAATGGGCGAAACGACTGCCTATGTTCAACAATATATTGAGCAGAAAATTGAAGTGACTAAATTAGAAGCTGCTGAAAAGAGTGCGATGGTCATTTCGGAGCTAGTGACAGGAATCATGTTGGTCATGATTGGAACTATTGTCATTTTGTTAGGAATTATTACTATCGGATTATTCTTGGCACAATGGCTAGATTCTTATCCAATTGCCTTCTTATCATTGACTATTTTTTTTGCTATTATAGGTATAATCCTTTGGATATTTCGGAGAACACTGATTACCAATCCAGTAGTAGGGGCAGTAGTAAATCGTTTTTTTAGTAAGTAAATACAAGGACAGAATTGGTGAATGATGGAATGAATGAATTCACTCTGATAATCGGAAAATTATAATTATTTCGCCGTTACTAAATAGACTTTATGAACGAGGTTGAGTGAGATTTAAGCGCCGATATTTTGTGCTTAATTTAGTTTTAAGAGAAGGATAATTGTTGATACTTTGACTGATTTTAAAAATAAAGTAAGGGCAAAAGAGCAAGTTTAAAGCCGCTCAAATCTCGTTCATAAAGTCTAATCTCTCTTACTG
>JBGCES010000147.1:0-10510 GCA_045106545.1 Saprospiraceae bacterium | reverse complement strand
CAAACTGTTTTGTATTGATCGCATTAGGAATATCACCTCTCTTTTCGGTTAGCTCAATCGTTTTTAAATAGTAGTTAACAGCTGTTTCATAATCGCCTATATCCTTATACAGACTCCCCAATCCATGGTAAGTCGTTTCGAGTGCTTTTGTAGATTCGAGTTGCTCTGCTATTTTTAATGCTTTGAGATGAAATTCTTTACAGGCTTGATAATTCGCTTTGCGCCGACTAATAATTGCTAAATCTGTATAGGCTGCAATAATTAAATCTGTATCTCCAGAACGTTCTGCATAAGTTAACTCTAATTCATAGTGCTGATAAGCCTTTTGTACTAAATTATGACTTTCATGAAAAAAACCAATCTGACGATGGATTGCTGCTATGTCCTCTTCTCCATTAGCTTTTTCTAGTGCCAAATTTGCATATGCTAGTGCCAAATCCAAATCACGGTAATGATTTTCTTTTGCCTCAGATAACAACTCTTCAATTGATGCATCATTTGCTTGAGGCGGTAATACATTGATTTTTTCCTTTGCACATCCATTAACCAATACCAGCCAGTAAAAGAGAAATATTAGTATTATTTTGGATCTCATAGTAATAGTAAAATATGTAATAAACATATGTAAATAAAAAAAGAGATAGTTATCAGGTAAGTCATTTCACATGAAATGTTAATGTACTTATCTGAAAGCCTATCCCTTTTGATTTGATCAATCTTGGTATTCTCGGACTTCTAATTAATTTTGATTAGAATGCTATGATTATTTCAATCTGGCTTTTTGAATAACTTACCATTCAACGCAATAGTTACCACCATGTTTATTCATTTCAGTTGCAATACCAGCAGATTGTAACATAGAAATTACAGCCAATGCGTTTCCGTAGTTTGGAGTTACGTAGCGTCGGCCTCCATTCACAGCAGCAGCCTCATTTTTATTCAATAATTCTTCATCTTTAAAAAGACGTGTGATAGAAGCTAGTTTTTTCATAATTTAAAGTGTTTGTATAGGATAAATGAAATTAGTGTATTTATTTTTGACAATATCAAAAATTAGATAGGAGGGAATTTTCGTAGGAAGGTAATTGAATACTGTTATCTGTATTAATTGATAACAAAAGAGCAAATTTGTATTCTTATTTACAAGTTAAGATCACAGTATATTGTGACATTTCACTATAAGGAGAGATTGCTACATTAGAGAAGGGAAGGAATTGTAACATACTTAATATCAGACTTTTATCAGCAATTAAATATTTATTAATTTAAACTATTCATCTAAAAAGTGACTCCTTTTCGGGTAATCACAATTACTGTATTTATTTTGTTTTAAATAAAAATCACTACAAATTAACTAGGTTATTCGACTATAAACGGATCCCCTTATGCTTACTTTAATAAGGTATAAAAACATCTTAATATGATTTTTAAAAAATTGTGACATGCTAAATTTCACAGCATATCAATAAGTGAATTCAAAATTTGAAATAATTATTTGGCTATGATTATCACTTTAGGGGCTATAAATCAAAACCAATATCGCGGCGATAGTTTTTCTTATTAAAATCGATCTGCTCCGCATTTTTCATAGATAATGCTAAAGCCTCAGAAAGCGTTTTACCATAAGAAGTAACTGCCATTACGCGACCTCCATTAGTAGCCACTCCTTCTTCTGTTTGTTTAGTTCCTGCATGAAATACAATACTGTCTTTGACGGCATCTACACCACTGATTATTTCACCTTTTTCATAAGCTTCAGGATAACCGCCAGAGACTAACATGACTGTCGTAGCTACGCGTTCGTCGATTTGGATATTTACTTGAGCGAGCTGTCCTTTGGCTACTTGTTGTAAAACTCCTACCAAATCATTTTTTACTCTAGGAATGACAACCTCTGTTTCAGGATCTCCCATCCGACAATTATATTCGATCACATAAGGTTTACCATTGACTAGGATGAGTCCAATAAAAATAAATCCTTGATAGACGATTTTTCTTTCTTGCAAGCCACGCATTGTAGGTTGTACAATATCGCGCTCTACCATTTCCATGAGTTCATCCGTTACAAAAGGAACAGGAGAAACGGCTCCCATGCCACCAGTATTTAGCCCTGTATCCCCCTCGCCAATCCGTTTGTAGTCTTTAGCAACGGGTAAGATTTTATATGATTTTCCATCTGTTAATACAAAAACAGAGAATTCGATTCCATCCAAAAATGCTTCGATAACGACTTTGCTACTTGCTTGCCCAAATTTTCCTTCGAGCATCGCTTTTAGTTCGCGTTGTGCCTCCGCAATGTTATCCAAAATAAGTACCCCTTTACCTGCGGCTAATCCGTCTGCTTTCAAGACAATTGGAGGCGTTTGTTGTGCAATATATTCGATTCCTTCGGCTACATTTTCATGCGTAAATTCTCTATACCCTGCCGTAGGAATTCCAAAATCTGCCATAAATTGTTTAGCGTAAGCTTTACTTCCTTCTAGCTGTGCTCCTTCTGCGGAAGGACCGATGACAGGAATATTGCGTAAAAACATATCCCGCTGAAAGAAGTCATAAATACCACGCACCAAGGGTTCTTCTGGTCCAACTAGCACCAGATCTACTTTCTCCTGCATCACAAATTGCCCTACGCGCTTGAAATCATTTGGGCTCAGATTCACATTTCTACCTACCGCAGCTGTTCCAGCATTACCTGGTGCGATAAATAGTTCATTACAAAGTGGGCTCTGACGTAATTTCCAAGCCAATGCATGTTCACGACCACCGCCGCCTAATACCAAAATATTCATTAAAAAAAGGTTTTGTTGAACCATCAATATATATAACGCGCAAAGATAGTTTTCTTCGTGGCAAATTGAAAGACTGAACTTTAACGATTTACAATCATACAAACTTGGTGTAGTTTATACGAGAGCATAAAGTTTCTACGTTTTAACGTAACTTTGCGCGGTTTTTCAAAATACCGATCAACAATACGCGTAAGTATTGATCGTAAATTAAATGTTTCCTGTGAAAAAGACCTTTTTGTTATTTTTGATATGTTGTGGAATATTAGGAACGTCATTTGCTCAGCGCGGCTGGGAGGTTGGCGGTTGGGTTGGCGCAGCCAATTACTTCGGAGATCTAAATACCGATTACGATTTGAGTCATGTAGGACTGGCAGGTGGTGCGATCGCTCGCTATAATTTTAATGAGCGCATCTGTTTTAAGTTGTCCGCTAATTATGGTCAACTTGCTGGCGATGATGCTAATTCCACTAATCCTTTTGAACGCTCACGTAATTTAAATTTTCAATCCGTTGTAGCAGATGGTGCAGCGCAGCTAGAATTTAACTTTCTACCTTATTTTCACGGTAGTAAAGAGCAATTTTTCACTCCTTATTTATTTGGTGGCTTAGGCTTTTTCTACTTTAATCCTAAAACTGAATATGAAGGAGAGTTGGTAGAATTGCGTTCACTAGGGACAGAGGGACAGTTTAGAGGCGAAGAATATTTTTCTACTGCTGGTTCGCTGGTATATGGCGGTGGAGTAAAAGTGGATTTGAACTACGAGTGGAGTTTAAATTTCATGATCAGTGGACGTAAATTATTCACTGATTTTATCGATGATGTTAGTGGTACTTACCCCGATGTGGATGATTTAGAAAGTTTACGCGGTCAGATTGCCGTAGATCTATCTAATCGTTCAATTCCGATTCCAGGCGTACCGGATACGCTGGGTGATGCAGGACAACAACGTGGTGATTCTTCCAATAAAGATACCTATGTATTTTTAGGGGTAGGTTTAGTTTATTACTTCGGTGATCTGCGCTGTCCTGATTACGGAAAATAATGTGGTTGTAAATAGTTGCCCGAAATTAGGTTAACAACTTCATTTTCGTGTAAAATTGAAAATCAGTTAATTATGTAATTTCTAACTGAACTGACATTTGAACTTATAGTACGAATTAAATTAAACGCAAAGGCGCAGAGATTTTCCGCTCTAACACGCCCGTGACTTATCAGGTTGCAGATATTTTTTCGGCAGAAAAAATTAGCGAAGTTCACAGAATCACATAACAAATTAGATTGTCAATTCATCTAACTTCTAATATATTGTTACTTAGATAAACACAATTATACAATCTGACCATTCAACAATTGACTCCTTACTCTATTTCCGCCTCGATATTTGTCACCGTCCCCAATGTCTTACCATAAGTTTCTTGCATCGCTGCCGAGTTATCCATTCCTGCAAAAAGTGCTGTTTCGCAAGTCTTAATAATCTTCATAACATCTTCGATATAATTCGGATTAACGTCTAAGCCCTCTAATTTACTTCGTACATTATTTTTACTCAATTCTGCCAAAGGAATATCTAGTTTATCACAAACGTAGCCAAATAACGCTCGCGAAATTTCGTCATAAAAAGCTCGACTATCATTACTTTTCAAATGGACTTCTGCTGTTTTTAAGCGCTTTTGTGCCAATTTTTGCGCTTGCAAACGCTTACGAGTAACGGCATCAACACTGTTTTCTTTCTCCTGCATTTGTCGGTAAACAGCTGCTCCGCCGAGCACTAAAAACGGTAAAAACGTTAGTATCCAAAATGGTTTTGAACCGAAAAAACTGGTCGCTTCTCGTTCAAGTGTAGTTTCTAATTTGATAAAACGAATATCCGCAGTACGTTCTGAGTTATCTATAATCGGAGCCGTATTTTTCTTACGCGTACCTTGTTTTACGTTAATCGGATAAGGATTACTATTTAAAGTAATATACCGCAAACTATCAGTGTCGAAATAGGTAAAACTGGGCTGCAACTTGAAGTTACCTGGGTATTTAGGTAAGATTAGATATTCAAATATTTTCTGCCCGTTTAGTTCACTTTGCTTTTCAGCGGTATTTTCTTCTAACGTACGTGGTTCGTAAATTTCAAAACTATCTACTGGCAAATTAAAGGGCGGCGGACTAATCCGTTTCGTATCTCCATTTCCATTAACTACCAAGCGAACGGTTACCACATCATCCGTAGAAATATTATTCTGATCGACCGACATACCGACATCGTACTGCCCCACTGCACCAGTAAAATAAGGAGGAGCATCACTAGGTAGTGATCGCACATTAATACGTACTTCTTCTGTATTAACTGGTACACGTCGCACTCGACTGGAAGAGAAAAAACTTCGCCTTTGACGCGGATCACCTACTAATAAACCGAGTTGAATTCGCACTGGCTCAATGATCAACTGTCCTGCTTGCTGCGGAAACAAAGCAACGCGTTTCAGAATCTTGGTGGTATATTGTACACCATCAATTACTTCTTTTTGCACTGTTGAGTTATAACGCTTGATGTCCTGCGCGTAAAATCCAGCGTATTCTGGCTCGCTCAATACATTGTAGCTATCGATATTAACTGCTGTATATAATTTGAAATCAACAATTACCTGCTGACCAATATAAGCATCAGTTACGCTCAGTTCAGTACGAACGAAATATTCGTCCTCAACAGGCGCACCATCCGCCGTTTTTTTTCCTTCTACTACTTTGACACTCAAGTTCTTAGTGGTCAGTTTTTTCCCTTTGGCAACAATACTTGCTGCGCCAATGCTAAATGTCCCTACTTTTTTGGGTTGTAAAGTATAGCTATAACTAAGTTTCTGCGTCGCTTTTCCATTAACGATGGTCGTCTGCGATGAACGCGATGGCCCAGCCACCACCTGAAAATTTTTAAATGGAGGTGGAGAAAAACTGTTCCCGTTTGCGTTTTCTAACGTAAAGGTTACATCGAAATAGCTATTTAAAACAGTTGTTTTGGCATTGGCATCCGCAACGAAACGAACTTGTGCCACGACAATCGTAGTACAGAAAAGTAAAGCTAAAAAAGTGAAATATTTAAAAATCTTCAAGGTGTTGAAGGTTTATAAGTTTAAAACTATGGGCGTGCATTCTTAGGTTGATTATAATTTCCACCGTCGCCTTTCAATTGTTCATTTAAGAAATTAGTCATCTTGCGATATAAATGCAAGCGGGCATTATTACCATAAATACCATGATTACGATTAGGATAAAAGTAAGTTTCAAACTGCTTATCCGCTTTAATTAACGCATTAGCCATCTCGGCAGTTTGTTGAAAATGCACGTTATCATCAGAATTTCCATGTACTAGTAAATAGTTTCCTTTTAGGCGATCTGCAAAGTTAATGGGTGAATTATCTTCATAACCCGCTTCGTTCTCTTTAAGCGTTCGCATATAACGTTCGGTGTAAATCGTATCGTACCATTTCCAACTCGTCACAGGAGCGACTGCAATCGCCGCTTTGAATACATCATTTCCTTTCAAAATTGCCAAACTAGACATATATCCACCATAACTCCAACCGAAAATACCGATCCGATCCACATCTGCGTAAGGCAAACTACCCAAGTATTTACCCGCCTCAATCTGATCTTTGGTTTCTAAATCACCAAGGTTCAGATACGTTTGTTTTTTAAATTCTTCGCCGCGTGCGCCCGTTCCACGTCCATCTACACAAGCAATAATATAGCCTTGATCGGCTAAACTTTGAAACCACCAGTAATTTTGCCCTTTCCAACTATTCGTTACTTGCTGGCTGCCTGGTCCACTGTATTGATACATAAAAACAGGATACTTCTTACGCGAATCAAAATTGGCTGGTTTGATCATGTAGCCATTCAGTTGGACATCTTCACTGGTTTTGAAATCAAAGAATTCTACATTTTCTACATCATAACCTTTTTGCAACTGCGCAATACGCTGATTATCCTCAATCACGCGGATCACCTTTCCTGCGCGATTGTAAACCGTATAGGTAGGCGCTGTATTTATGTTAGAATAGTTATTAACGTAATAATCAAACGTGCTGCTAAATTGCGCACTATTATATCCTACTGTCCCAGCAATTGTCTTCATGCCCTTACCCTTCAAACTAACGGAATAAATCTCCCGATCCATCGGCGATTTTTGCGCAGCTTGAAAATAGATCAATCCGTTCTTTTCATCTACGCCGTAAAAGTTAGTCACTTCCCAATCGCCTTTTGTCAATTGTCGTAATTGCTTACCTTTTTTGTCATATAAGTAAATATGGTTGTAACCATCTTTCTCACTCGTCCAGACGAACTGTTTGCCATTTTCTAAGAAGGTCAAATTATCGTGAATATCGATATAATATTTATTTTTCTCTTCCAAAAGTGTCTGAGTAACCCCCGTTTTAGTATCTGCCAAAAGTAATTCCAAATGATTCTGATGGCGATTCATCCGAAATACAACTAACTCATTATCAGGAGTCCAAGTTATGCGAGGAATATATTGGTCGGTTTCCGTTCCAGTATCCGCTTTGGTTATTTTACCCGTTTCTGTATCATAAATATGAATAGTCACCAGCGCGTTGTCCTCGCCTACTTTGGGATATTTGAACGTTTCGTATTCTGGATACAAACCACCTGTATAATTGGTCATGGTAAATTCCTTAACGCCGCTTTCGTCAAAACGATAAAAAGCAATTTTCTTACCATCAGGCGACCAATGAAACGCTTTCGCAAAAGAAAATTCTTCCTCATATACCCAGTCTGCCGAGCCATTGATGATTTCATTTTGCTTACCATCTTTGGTGATTTGAGTAACTGTTCCACCGTTTAAATCTTTAACGTATAAATTATTTTCATACACAAATGCGGCTTTATTCATCAATGAATTAATCGTCGTGTACATCGTTTTTCCTTCGGAAAAAATAGTAGTGAGTTTTTTACCGTCCCATAAATAAAAATTAGCCTTACTCGACCGCCGATAAATAGATTCCGACTCTGACTTAATCATGATTTTGCTCTCGTCATCACTAAACGTGTAGCCACTAATCTTTCCACTGAAATCAGCGTTATCCTCCGCCTGATCGGCAGCAAATAACACTTTCGTCTGCTTACCCGAAGTCAAATCATACTGCACAATTGCATTTTCCTCTAAACGTGTGTAATGCTTTCCATCATTTTGGAAATTAAATCCAGGGACAGATTGCGCATAGAATTTGTAATTGCGCCAAATATCTTCGAGCGTGATTTGATCACTTACTGCCTCTTGTGCTTGGGTAAAAGGCGTTGTTAACAAGAAAGCAAAAATGGTTAGAGCAAATATTTTATTCATATTTTTTAATTTTAAAACTATCATAGAAACGCCGAAAAAATAAATTTACATTTTTTCAAATGGTGATTTTTCTGAATGAATGGTTTTTATTCAACAAAACTTAGCGAAGCGATCTCACGACCGCAGGAAGTAATCATCAATTGAAAAAATCTGAATGCAAATTTATTTTTCGGCCAATATACAGGAGTAAAACCGCGCTAAAATACGGTTTATTACATTATTTCATAAAATTTACAAATCACTAAAAATGCTTTGAGCATCAAATTTTAAAATAAATATTCGTGTAAATCAAAAATCATAATAATCGCCGCAATCACCATGACCACTAAAACGCGATGCGCCCAGACGTTCGCCTGTTCGTAGCGCGAAGCGAACTGTGCTGTCATGTATCCGCCCACTGTCTGACCAATCGCTACAATACCTCCCATTTTCCAATCAATTAGCCCTTTCCATTGAAAAATAGCAATGACCACGATTGTATAGAGTGCCACAACGAATGCCTTTACTGCGTTGCTCTCGATGATGCTATATTTCGCGCCAAGTACCATGGCGACCAGAAAAATCACTCCCATGCCCATTTGAATAAACCCGCCATAAAAACCAATTGCTAAAAAAAGCGGTACAAAAATCCATTGCGGCATTCGATATTCGGCATCCGTTTCGCGCAGCCAACGTTTAGGTTTGATTAAAATCACAAATAGCATCGCAATCATTAGATAACTAAAAACGGTTTTAAATTGCTCATTGCTCACTTGTGTAGCGACAATTACGCCGCCAATTGCACCGATAGTAGTCAGTATAATTACCCCTTTACTACGTTTAAGATTGAGTTTACCATTTTTATAAAATCCGTAAGTAGCCGCCGCTGTTTGGGTGAATGTACCGACGCGGTTCGAACCATTGGCGACATTTGGCGGCAGCCCTAAGATTTCGGTAAAAATGGTCAAGGTAATCGCCGAGCCACTTCCCGCCAAGGTGTTAATACTACCCGCTACTGCGCCGCCAATGATGGCGATAATGTATTGATATAATTCCATAAAAAAGGTTAGAAGTTAGACCGTTTTCAATGTTAGATATTAAGTGCAGTATTTTCTATCAATGTTATTTTTTATAGCTCGTCGTCCACGTTTTTTATAGCTTGACATAATTCTACTAAAACGCCATTAGCAGATTTTGGATGAACGAAACAAACCAACTTGTTATCTGCACCGCGTTTAGGTTTTTCATTTAACAACCGAAAGCCTTGTTCACGCAATCGTTCCATTTCTGCTTCAATGTCTTCTACCTCAAAAGCAATATGATGAATCCCTTCGCCCCGCTTTTCGATAAATTTAGCAATCGCACTCGTATCAGCAGTAGCTTGTAGTAGTTCAATTTTAGTACTCCCTACTTTAAAAAAGGAAGTATTGACATGCTCAGAAGCGACTTCTTCGATTTTATAATGTGCTACGCCTAGCAGTGTTTGATATAAATCATTGGCTGCAGCTAAATCTTTCACGGCAATGCCGATGTGTTCTACGTTTTTCATCTTATTTAAATTTTAGCATAAAGGTAATATGCTTTTTCATATCCTAGATAGTAGATTAGCTTACGAAAAGGATTAATTTTGCGCAGCTAAAAAAATAATCAACGTGCGTAATAAAATTTACTTTGCTTCTGATTTTCATTTGGGCGTCGCGGCTGCGGAAAGTAGTATGCAACGCGAACGGCGGATCGTGCGTTGGTTGGATTTAATCAAAGCCGATGCAGAGCAGATTTATTTAGTGGGAGATATTTTTGATTTTTGGTTTGAGTATCGCTCGGTTGTTCCGAAAGGTTATATTCGCTTATTAGGAAAATTGGCAGAATTAAGAGATCTAGGAATTCAGATTTTCTTTTTTACTGGCAATCACGATATGTGGATGTTTGATTATTTTGAAAAAGAGCTAGGCATTCCAACTTATCGGCAGCCGATTATACGCGAATTGCATGGTAAGACTTTTTTTATTGGTCATGGAGATGGACTTGGACCAGGCGATACTGGCTATAAAATATTGAAAAAAATTTTTAACCATCCGTTAAATAAGTGGCTGTTTGCCCGTTTGCATCCAAATTTTGGGGTAGGCTTAGCCAATTATTGGTCGAACCGCAGTCGTCAATCGCAGCCAGCAGACAATTATTTTTTAGGAACAGATAAGGAATGGTTATTAGCTTACGCAAATCGTAAATTAGATACAGTCGCTGCTGATTATTTTGTCTTTGGTCATCGACACTTACCGATTAATTACACGCTAAAAAATGGAACGAGTCGTTATATTAATCTCGGCGACTGGTTACATCATTATTCCTATGCGGTATTTGATGGACAAAAGATGGAAGTGAAGTTTTTTGAAAC
>JBGCES010000146.1:0-11217 GCA_045106545.1 Saprospiraceae bacterium | reverse complement strand
ACAACACCAAGAATTGCAACAAAATCTAAGAAATAAAGGCTACTCCATCCTAGCCGAGGAATATGATACCTTAGCTTATCTTGGCATGGAAGAAGATATTTGGGTAAGATATACCTCGCAACAAGTAAATGCTAAAAGTGTCTGATTAAATATTATAAGCATAAGTAGATTGACAAAATTGTACCGTCATCCGTCGGTACAGGTTCTGATTGTCAAATTGAAGCGAAGCATTCATAGTAAGCGACTTAGACGCATTTAGAAATTAAATATCGAAACAATTCTATCTAGTTAGCGAGCCGCTTTATTCGTCGGTCAAAATGAAACCACTTCCGTGAATATTGGTAATTTTTATTCGTTTATCTCCACTTAAATATTTGCGTAAGCGCGATATAAATACATCCATACTTCGCCGAGTGAAATAATCACTTTTTCCCCAGATTGTTTTCAGCATAAACTGTCTGCCTACTAAATTCCCTTTACTCAAACAAAGTAATTTCAATAATTGCGCCTCCATTTCGGTTAAATATTCTTCGCTATCTGCTGATTCTAATTTCTGATTTGCAACATCAAATGTGTAGCGTCCGATTTGGAAAATAGCATCATCACCTTCCGATTTTTTAGTTCGATTCAGTACCGCTTTTATCCGTGCCACCAACTCTTCTTCATCTACGGGTTTTACCACATAGTCATCCGCTCCCAGATTAAAACCTTTTAATTTATCAACTTTTAAAGATTTTGCTGTCAGGAAGATAATCGGCATATCTGCATCTGCCGTTTTAATTTCTTGGGCGAGCGCAAAACCATCCATTTCAGGCAGCATTACATCTAAGATACATAGATCATAACCATTGCGGCGAAAAGATTTAAATCCAGCTTTCCCATCAGCTGCCCATTCGACGGCAAAGTCTTTCATTTCCAAATATTCTTTTAGTACATAACCCAGTGTGTCATTATCTTCGACTAGTAGAATACGATTTTTCATAGAAAAGTAGTTATTGAAATGATTAGCTAAAAACAATTTTAAATGCTGTCCCCTCTCCTACTTCACTCGTTACCTCAATCTCTCCATCCATGGCTTCCACCATTTTTTTTACGTAAGAAAGTCCCAAACCAAAACCTTTTACCGTATGCACATCACCCGTACTCACGCGATAAAATTTAGTAAAAATCTGCTCTAATTCTTCAGTAGGAATACCAATGCCCTGATCACGAACGATAAGTACAAAGTGGTCATTTTCATTCTTGGTAGTTATCTCAATATTGGGTGCACCATTAGAATATTTGATAGCATTTTCCAACAGGTTATCCAGAATATTTTCAAAATGCGTTTTATCAATTTTTAATTCGTCTTGAGTGGCATTTAACTTAATTTCTAAGTGCCCATTTTGATTATTAATTTTAAATTTAAACCGATTGGAAACCGCTTCAATAATCGGATGTACAGCTTGAATTTTTCGCTCTAATTGATAATGTCCACTCTCCAAAGAAGCCAACTCTAATACTTTATCAATATGTATTTTAAGTTTTTCATTTTCTTTATCAATTAACCCAAGAAATCGCAAGGCTTTTTCTGTTTTTCCTTGCTGCAATTGTTCCCGTAAGACTTTGGTAGTCAACGAAATAGAAAAAACGGGCGTTTTTAATTCATGCGTCAAATTATTAATAAAATCATTCTTAACCTCATCCAATTTTCGTTGACGATTAAGGTTAATAATCAGCAAACTGAATCCGCCAATTATCATTAAAATAAAGAGCAAAGAAGGAAGAATAAGATAAGCTAGTTGTTGAAAAAAGTAATTGAATAAATTATTAATATTCAAATGTAAAATACGTAGTCTGCGCGATTCCCAAATTACTTTATTTTCTAAAAGGATTTGATATTGATCAAAACGAAAATTGTCTTTTTCGTAGAAATCACTTGCCAATAAAGGCATGTCGTGTTGGTCGGCAATCACAAAGGAAAAATCCGCAATCACTTCCTGTTTTGCCAATCCATCTTCCAAGAATTTCTGCAAAGTATCGATGGTGCTTTGATACAAACTATCAAGAGAAGTCACATAAAAATCTTCATTTGGTACGGTCAGCCGTACAATGTCTGCCCCTAATTGTGGATGGCTTACTACTCGTTTTTTTACTTCGTTTATTGCCACTTGCGCCCTTTGGTCTAGTTTGGTTTTTTCCAATCGAATCCCCACTCCTAATAATGCCAACTGAATGACAATTAAGCCCAATAATGCACTTACCACAATGGTGAAAATCCAATTACTTTTCACGGATTTCATTCCTTTTGAAAATTTAATCAAGAATAATTAAATAACGCTAATCTATCCCATAATGTATTTACACAAAAGGATCATTAACCTTTAATTTGCCTTTTGTTACCATTCTAACATCGCCTATCAACTTGTACTTTACATGCATGGAATAGTTAGGGAGTAGGAAAATAATAACCTACCCACCTGACGGACTCTTTTCCCTTTTTTCTGCGTTAAATTTTTTCAACGTAGCTATGGCTATGTGGAAAAAATTTGCCTTGCTAAAAGAAAAAATAGCCTCGTCATTTGGGGTACTTTATTAATTGCCTATTCCCTTATGAAATAAAATGAAAGTATGTTTTTTTATCATTACTAAGGTTTTTACGTAGATTTGGCAGCACAAATTTTACAAATACACCTTTTTTCAAAATATTACTTTTCTACTATGCTAATATATCTGCTGCTCGCGGTAGGCATTTTATTGTTAATTCCTTTTTTAATTCTTCAATATTATCTGCCACCATTACCCAAAGGAGCGAATCAACTGATTGCAGAAACGCGACGTGAACCTTTACCCGATTTCTTTCCAGGTCGCGCAGAAACAGTTGACAATCAAGGTGTTGAAATTTGGTACAATGTACTCGAACCCGATACGCCTCCCAAGGCTACCGTAGTATTAGTAATGGGACATAGTGCGACCGCAACTTCATTTGTCCCCCGCGTTTGGCAACCCTTATTAGACGCTGGTTATCGGGTAATTCGTTATGACAATCGCGGTGTAGGGCTATCCGATTGGATGTCGCATACTGGCAAAGGTAATCGTTACACCCTGGAAGATATGGCAACTGATCCAATTGCCATTTTGAATCAGGAAAACATCGAACAGGCACACGTGTGGGGCATTTCCATGGGTGGAATGATTGCACAAAGAATCGGTATTAATTATCCGAAACGCGTTTTATCCTTAACATTAGTGATGACATCTGCCTTCATGTACGATCCGAAATTAGTATTGACTGATCCGAAGTGGCAACGCCAATTGATTGCAATGGTAGTGCGTTATGGCTTTTTTAAAGATGAAATTAATCGGAGCAAATTTGCTATACTGTTGGCAGATATGCTGAAAGGAACGGGAGACTATCAGACCGATCATAAAAATGCCATTGAGCGCTCACTTTACGAATGGCGACACCGACGTGGCGGAAATCCTAAAGTTCTTAGACAACACAGCGCCGCAATCGCTAAATCAGGTTCGCGCTTAGATGAATTATCACAATTAAAAATGCCTATTTTAGTAATGCACGGAACACATGATCCGTTGGTATTACCTATGCACGGCAAAAAGTTAATGGAACATTTGCCACATGCTAAAAAGATTTGGATTGAAGGACTAGGGCATGATTTGCCAGCTAAATATGTACCAACTATGATCGAGCATACGCTGGATATTTTCGCGGAAGCGGATGCAAATAAAGTCGATAGCTATTAAAAAAGGTAATTAAGTTATTAGGCGAAATTAGACATAAGTTATTTTTTTTGAGATTTCCCAAAATCAAAATAACTTATGTCTAATTTTTATCCGCCACTTACCTCCCCCATCTAACATCCAAATTCATACTACCTTTGAAAAATTTTAAACAATTTTAATATGACTCGCAGACAAGCCTTACAACGCGCTGCATTTATCAGTGGGGTTGCTCTTACCCCTGCTTTGTTGACAATTTTAGAAGGTTGCCAAAATGCGCCAGTATTAGATTGGCAACCGCAGGCAATGAATCAAGAACAAGCAGTATTAGTGGGCAAAATTGCCAATCGAATTCTACCGCCTACTGAAACCTTAGGCGCATTGGATGTAGGTGTTGACCAATTCATTGATACGATGGTACAACACTTCTTTTCGGAAGTAGAGCGGATGCAATTTCTGCAACAGCTAGACGCTTTTTCATTGCAAAATAAATCTTTTGTATCCGATACAGACGAGGTGCAGGATGAAAAAATAGCATTAGTCGAACAGAACTATATCAAAGCGCAGGCAACAGATTCCAATACTCCGAAATCTTTCTGGCGTACCATTAAAGAACTTACGCTTTTTGGCTACTTCACTTCAGAAGCAGTCCTAAAAGAACAGCTGAATTACCATCCTGTACCCGGTCGCTATGATGCAGATGTGGCGTTGGCGGACGATCCACGTTTATATGAAGATAATAATGTGTAAACACGCAGGAAGAGGAGAGCCTGATAGATTTGAGTGGCGTCCAATTTCCAACATCCCTTAACTCATTAAATATTGCCGAAATAATTAATTAAACACTTAAGATTTAGAATTGACCATTTTTTCTATATTTTCCAAATAGTACAAAAAATACTCATTTCTAAATCGTTTATTAATTATTTCGGCGTGGCTAAACAACATTTTAAATGGCAAATACATACGACGCGATTGTAGTCGGTTCGGGCATTACTGGCGGCTGGGCAGCAAAAGAATTGAGCGAAAAAGGCTTAAAAACATTAGTATTAGAACGCGGCAAAAAGCTAGATCACGTAGCCGATTATCCACATAATAATACTGCTCCTTTTCAATTTGAATTTCGTGGACAAGTTACCCCTGAGGTTAAAAAAGACTATCCCGTTCAATCTAAAGTTTATGCATTCAATGCTGGAACAAAGGACTACTGGGTAAAAGATACAGAACATCCATATACCACACCAGATGATAAACCCTTCTCTTGGATTCGTGGCTACCATGTAGGTGGTCGCAGTTTAATGTGGGGAAGACAGGTTTACCGCTGGAGCGATTTAGATTTTTCCGCCAATCAAAAAGATGGTCATGGCGTAGATTGGCCGATTCGTTATGCAGACATCGCGCCTTGGTATGACTATGTAGAAAATTACATTGGCGTAAGCGGTCAAAAAGAAGGTTTACCCCAACTGCCTGATGGTCAATTTCTTCCACCAATGGAAATGAATGCGGTCGAAAAACACGTAAAGCAATCCATCGAAGGAAAATGGTCGGATCGCAATATGACAATTGGTCGCGCAGCGAATTTAACCCAAAACCACAACGGTCGCTCGGCTTGTCAGCACCGAAATTTATGCTATCGCGGCTGTCCGTTTTCCGCATATTTCTCTAGTCAAAGTTCTACGCTACCCGCTGCCGCTAAAACGGGCAACATGACTCTGCGCCCCAATTCGGTAGTAGAATCCGTGATTTACGATGATAAAACTAATCGCGCAAGTGGGGTAAGAGTAATTGACGCTGTTACGGGTGAGACAACTGAATATTTTGCCAAAGTAGTATTTTTATGCGCTTCTACTTTAGGCTCAACTTGGATTTTGTTAAATTCAAAAAATGGTCAATTCGAGAATGGCATGGCGAATAGTAGTGGTGCGTTAGGTAAGTATTTAATGGATCACCATTATCGCTTAGGCGCAAGAGCAAATATAGATGGCTTTGATGATCGCTATTATTTTGGAGGTCGCCCTAATGGAATTTATGTGCCTCGTTTCCGTAACGTTAACGAGCAACGCAAGGATTATTTGCGCGGGTTTGGTTTTCAAGGAAGCGCGTCGCGAGCGGGTTGGGAACGAGGGAATTGGAATGGAGAATTTGGAGCAGATTTTAAAAATAAACTCCATCAGCCTGGCGACTGGTCAATGAATTTATTAGGTTTTGGAGAGTGTCTTCCTTATGCCGAGAATAACGTTCGGCTAAATCCAGAGGTGAAAGATGTCCACGGTTTGCCGACCTTATTCATTGATGGGAAGTTCCGCGAGAACGAGGATCGTATGCGCGAAGATATTAAAGCAACCGCAGCAGAAATGTTGGAAGCAGCGGGAGCAAAAGACATTCAAGTTTATGACCAAAAAGAAGACTATGTACTCGGTGGCGGAATCCATGAAATGGGTACGGCACGAATGGGACGCGATCCCAAAACATCGGTTTTAAATAAATGGAATCAGACGCATGATATTCCTAACCTATTCGTAACGGATGGCGCTTGTATGACTTCAGCTTCTTGTGTAAATCCATCTTTAACTTACATGGCATTGACGGCACGAGCAGTAAATTACGCAGTGGAACAATTGAAAAAAGGGAATTTATAAACAAATTAGAATAAGTAGATTGGCAAAATTGTCTAATGGTTAAATTGTTTGATAGTTGACTATAAAACATTGAATACGAGTACGTTAAAAAGGCTCGACTATTTACGCCTCAAAATAAACTTCAACTTTTATGGCAAAATCCTCCAATAATTTTTCTTGGCTTGTGATCCTAATCGTACTCGGTGCAATGGTCGTGCTTAATCCGACTGAGGATCAACACAAGGATAAAATCAACGCCCAAGTAAAAAGTGATAAACCACTAATTGGCTCTATTGGCGGTGGAAAGTTATTAGGGGCTTTGACCAGTTACAATTATTACTACCTATTTTCTACCACCGATTTAGAAGGCGATCAGGTCAGTTTTGGCGTTTTGGGGATAGTGGTGGTAGAGGATATTGATAAGTTGTAGTTCTTACTATTAATTTTGCGAAAAGTGCAACAACCGCTTTTTCGGTGCTTTGGGAATATGCAAATGCAGTACGCCTTGTTCATAAGTTGCTTTAATGCTATCGAGTTGTGTGGTAATCGGCAGTTGAAAATGGCGTTCAAAATTTGTAAATCCAAACTCTCGCCGAACAAAGCCTCGGTTATCCGCTTTTTTAGGCGGTACATTTACCTGAACGGTTAACACATTTTTGGCTAATTTGAGTTGAAAATCACTTTGTTTTAGACCAGGGGCAGCTAAATCAATTTCAAATGAAGTAACACAATCTATGATATTCACAGCAGGAGTGGCTAAGTAGTTTTTAGAAATATATCCTCCGTTGCTGTTTGGTAGTTGAGGTGGTAGAAAATTATGCTCGGGTGTATTCATGGGTATTATTTTTTTAATAAACAGCTCATCGTCATTATCAATGACTTTATTTTTTAATATATATCATACTCTCTAAAAATCATGCTAAAAAAAGAGCTACCTAAGCAATGCTGATAAATACATTACAAATTTTCATATTATTACTATTACCTGCATTTTGTAATTACTTCACGCGTAAACTCCAGATCAACAATTGGTTAAGTCCCGTTGTCTGCTGTTATGGCATAGGAATAGCGTTAGCAAATTTTCCAATCTTCCCCATCAATGATGCCATTAATACCATTGCGTCTCAAGCAACAGTGCTTTTAGCAATACCCCTACTTTTATATTCAACAGACTTGAAAGGCTGGTTAAAATATGCACGAAGCACCTTGGTTTCTTTTGCTCTTTGCGTACTTAGCGGCATTATTATTTCGCTGATCATGGCATTATTCTTTTTTGATAAAATCAATGCCTCATGGCAATTATCAGGTATGCTAGTCGGCATATTTACGGGAGGAATGGCGAATATGCAAGCAATAGGTATGGCACTCGGTGTAGATGAATCGTTATTTGTGCTCGTGAATGCAGGTGACATCTTCGCAGGAGGATTATATCTAATTTTGCTAACTTCTGTTTTGCACACTATTTTAGGTAAATTTCTTCCGCATTTTGAACAAACAGAGACCACTGCATCCGAACAAATCGTAGATACCAATTTTGAATTCCGCGATATGGTTCAAGCAGGTTTATTGACCGTAGTAATAGTTGGAATGTCAGCCGGGCTGGTTTATTTATTCACTGGCGCAGTCAAAAATGTGAGTTTATTAATTTTATTATTAACTACTTTTAGTGTGAGCGCTTCATTTTCTAAAAAAATCCGTGCTTGGAGCGGCACATTTGTCAGTGGGGAATACTTATTGCTAATCTTTTGTGTAGCGATTGGAATGCAGGCCAATTTACAAGACATTTTAGCGGAAGGAACAGCAGTTGTTTTCTACACCGCTGCGGTATTATTTGGTACCGCATTTTTGCATTTATTGCTATGCTATTGGTGGAAAATTGATCGTGACACTGCAATGATTACTTCCACTGCCGCTATTTATGGCCCAGTTTTTATCGGTCAAGTAGCCAGTGCTATCCAAAATCGAACCCTGATTTTTTCGGGAATGGCTACTGGACTAGTAGGTTATGCCTTAGGGAATTATTTAGGCATTGGAATTGGAAATCTGCTACGTTGGTGGCTATTAAATTAAATTTTTAACAAATTTGCTTAACTTCGCGCGCATTTTGAAAAACAAACAGTGTGGTTTGTTTGTCTATTGTAAAAACGATTGAATTAGGTTAGAGATCAAGATAAGGTGTAAAATAGCATTTCACTTAGAAGAAATTTAGAATTTCAACCTTTGTCAACAACCTAATTAACATAAAATAACTGACTTCAATGAGGACGAAACTGTCACAATTTAAATTCGATTTACCTACCGAGCTCGTTCCTAAATATCCTGCGGACAATCGCGATGAAAGTCGCTTAATGGTTGTTCACCGCGAAACTGGTAAAATTGAGCACCGCGTATTCAAAGAAGTTTTAGAGTATTTCGATGAAGGTGATGCCATGATTTTCAACAACACCAAAGTTTTTCCTGCCCGTATGTACGGAAAGAAGGAAAAAACGGGTGCTAGCATCGAAGTTTTCTTACTTCGGGAGTTGAACTCTGAATCTCGTCTATGGGACGTATTGGTGGATCCAGCACGTAAAATTCGGGTAGGCAATAAATTGTATTTTAGCGATGGAGCTACAGAGGATCGATTAGTAGCCGAGGTTGTTGATAATACGACTTCTCGTGGTCGTACTATTCGCTTTTTGTATGAAGGTTCTGATGAAGAATTTCGGGCAGAGTTAAATACTTTAGGTAATGTTCCTTTACCAAAGTATATTGATCGTCCCGCTGAAGAACTAGATAAAGAGCGTTATCAGACTGTTTATGCTAAAGAAGTAGGCGCAGTTGCTGCTCCGACCGCAGGTTTGCACTTTAGCCGTGAATTGATGAAGCGATTGGAACTCAAAGGGATCGATTTTGCTGAATTGACACTTCATGTAGGTTTAGGAACGTTCCGCAGCATTGATGTGGAAGATCTTTCTAAGCACAAAATGGATGCAGAATATTATCAAATTGGACTGAAAGCCACGGAGATAGTGAATCGGGCAAAGCAAGCAGACAAGCGGGTTTGTGCAGTGGGGACTACAAGTATGCGTTCGATTGAGTCATCGGTTAGTGCAGAAAGTATGCTGAAAGATTCTAAAGGCTGGACCAATAGATTTATCTATCCACCCTACGATTTCAGCATAGCAAATAGCATGATTACCAACTTTCACTTGCCAAAATCGAGCTTAGTGATTATGGTGGCTGCTTTTGGAGGCTATGATTTGATTATGGAGGCTTATCAACAAGCAGTAAAAGAAAAATACAAATTCTTTAGCTACGGCGATGCAATGCTGATCATCTAGTAGAAAGTTTTGAGTTAGGATTTCTAGTTAATTCACAACTCAAAACTTCCATGTACTACGGAAGTGTTAAAGAATATACTAAAACATAACCGAAAGCGTATCTTTAACTAGATACGCTTTTTTTATTGTTCCAAGAAAATGCTTTCTTTAGACACAGGTTAATTCAGGAACTTTTTAATTCATGTTCGAACAACTTCAATGCAAATAATTACATGCTTAATCGGAGTTTTGCTACTTTGTTTCGTATTTAGTTTTTCCGCTAAAGCCGATAATATCAACACGCTAAATATTCCTTTTTATTCAGAAACGGTAGCGATAAAATACCACACCAACATGAAGCTCAAGGCGCGCCTACGCACCGATGAGCGAACCATGGTGCAATATTATCGCAATTTAGAGCATACAGACTATCGGGTATTATTACGTGATTTGCAGCAGCAGCAACAGCATTTTCAGTTAAATGATTATCTGTTGTATGACCTGACCAAAGCCGCAGTAGATGAAATCTATGCGGGGCATTCAAATTTACAAAAAACACTTACTTGCTGGTTTTTATTATCAAAAGCAGGTTTTGACACGCGTTTAACGTACTTGCGCAACAAAGCTTATCTATATGTTTATACCCAAGATGAGTTATTCGAAATTCCGATGATTGAGGAGCGTGGTCGTACTTTTGTCAATCTGACCAGCGTACATGCAAACCAGCGACAGACGGAGGCGCTATATATGTTAAATTTTGTAGCAAATGCAAAAGAAAATGCATGTGCATTTTATTTGGATCAGTTGCCCACTTTTCGTCCACAAATCATCAAACAAGATATTCATTTTACCAATGGAAATTATGACTATGATTTGCAGATTGAGACCGATCAAACGATTGCAGAGTTAATGAAAAAGTATCCATTCTTTGCTGAAAATCGTTACTTGGAAGCACCACTTTCAACTACTTTAGCCGCCTCTCTCCTACCTCAACTCCGAGAAAAGATAGCGCCGATGAATGATTATCGCGCTGTTCAGTTTTTAGCTGCCTTCACCCGTTCGGCATTTAAATATAAAGAAGATAAATACCATTTTGGTAAAAGCAAACCAATGATTCCTGATGAGTTATTTCACTATCCTTATTCCGATTGTGAAGACCGCGCAGCGCTGTTTTACTCGCTCGTTAAAAGCCTACTCGATTTGCCGATGATTGCCATTGCCTATCCCGATCACTTGACGGTTGCCGTTCATTTAGAACAAATAGCCAACGGAAAAGGAGCTATTAGCCATAGAGGAAAAAAATATTATATCTGCGATCCCACGGGTCCTTCCAATTCAAACGAAATAGCTCGTGCGCCAGAAGGGTACGAAAGACAACGTTTTAAAATTATTGGTTCGCATAAAGGCTGATTCCGTAATTAAGTACTTCAATCAACATAATCGTCACTTTATGACGGGTAATTTTTCCGATATACTGCGTTAAAAAATATTTCCGTAGAAGGACTCCCGAGACAAGCGTCGGGACAAGTTATGCAAAGATTTTTTGCCTCCGAAATTCTTCGGAGCAGGCTTTGCCT
>JBGCES010000145.1:0-5902 GCA_045106545.1 Saprospiraceae bacterium | reverse complement strand
AGTCGTAAAATTCAGACATACATTTTCGTCGGAAGATACAACGGCAGGGGAAATAACATGGTCATCGTTGCACAAGCTAGATCGAGAGCCCGCAATTGGAATTTCAATCACATCGCGCAAGCATAACTGCATTGTTTCATTTTCGCCCACAGTCATCCGAACGGTATCATTCTGAATATTAATCAAATCAGGTTCAACGGTTGCAATGATAATCGTAGTATCGCAAATATCCGTTTGTTGATTATCACATGTTACTATACAAAGCGTATCCATGCCTACGAAATCTGCTATTGGACTCAATTCAAAACAGGTTTCTCCATCCATTACCATAATGGAAACATTATCACCTTGCTCACAAATCGTATTGGTACCCGCATCATTGGGAACATTCAATACGTCGTCGATACATACTTCATCGCCCGTTGGTGGAATCGTAATGCGAATCGTATCCGAACACATCATATTGCGCTCCATAGTTACGGAACGCATATCACTCAAATTATTGTCCGTGGTGCTACGTACCGTTACGGCATAAGTACCAGCAGTCAAATTCAAGAAGGCATTCATTGGAACGTAGGTTGTTCCATCAATACTGTATTCGAGCGCGTCACATCCTTCTGCATCGATAACAATTGAACCATTTTCTCCATTACAATCTGCTTCCTCAACTGTAACTTCAGTAATCGCCACCGTTGAAGCAGGTTCGTTAAGTACAACTGGGTTTTGGTCAAACATAACAGGACAACTCTCGTCCGTATTACGTACCATAATATTGTAAGTCCCTGCTGCTAAATCATTAAATTCACTACCAGATTGGTAAGAATCACCTCCATTAATACTATATTCTAAATCGCCAGTTCCTGTTGTGTTGATGCTAATCGATCCGTTTGCCAATCCACAAACCGTTGGGTTGGTAGGTGTTACGCCATTGATAACCGCTGGCATGTTTCCATCAATAACGACTGGATTCTCCGAATAAGTAATATCACAATTTTCGTCTGTCCGACGAACAACTATGTTATAATTATCAGGAACTAAATCCATAAAGCTATTAGTAGCTTGAAAATTATCACCGCCATCTATGCTATACTGTACTGTCGCGTCTCCTGAGGTAGTAATCGTTATACTGCCATTCCCCATACAAGTCATTGGCTGCGTGACCTCCACCATTTCAATAATACTATTGATTGGCGCAGTAGAAGTACCTCCACCAACAGTACAAATTGTAATCGCATTGTCGCCAAAGCCCATAATCCCGATAGATTGACCAACTTCATTATTTTGAAAAGGATCATTATTACTATCAAATAAACTAATTTCGGAATCATCGCCAGCACAACCAGAATCGTTGTCGAAAGTAAATAACGGTACGGCTACGCCTTCTTGATAGCTAATGGCACTAGTTGCAGTTCCTAAATCAAAAACGAAATAATCTGAATTCGGACTCGCAGTAGGCGCAAGGATACTATTTACCTGAAAAGCAACATTAGGAATAGAATTTTGGAAATTGACCACTTGAAAATCTCCTGCTGGAGCAACCAATGTGATACGCGCATCCATCGTCCCATTATCATTCCCAACAAAAGTAGTATCTGGAATCAGGCTTACTTGATAGCGACCATCATTGAGTTGTTCAATTGTAAATCGAATATCGCAGCAGTCTTCCAAGGCAATTGTTTCTGCAAAGGTAGTTGCACAACTACCATCATCATTTTGCACGACAATTTGATATTCCCCTTCCTGCAAACCGTCGAAAGTATTATTAGATTGGAAGGATACCCCATTATCAATACTATATTGTAAATCATCTCCAGTTGCGATAATAGTGATAATTCCATTGGATTCATCGCAAGCTGGATTGGTTATATTTACATCCGAAATCATCGGTGCAGTTGGCGCAACTAAAGTGATCGGTTCGCCCGCACTCGCCACACAACCATCATTTACAGAACGTGCTACAATATTGTAATTGCCTGCGGCTAAATTGATAAAAGTTGCGATGCCCTGATAGTTAGTGCCACCATCAACGCTGTATTCAACACTTCCTGTAGCGCCAATTACGGAAATAGTAATTGCACCATTCGCAGCGCCACAGTCAGAGGGGTTCATCTGCTCGACATTAAAAATACTAATACTAGCAGAACCACCAACGACAATTGGATTATCAGCGTAGGTAATTTCGCAACTACCATCTGTTTTGCGCAGACGTAGGTTGTAATTACCCGCTGCGAGGTTATTAAATGTATTATTTTGAAAATTGAGCCCGTCTAGGCTATATTCTACATCGCTACCATTCGAAACATTTACTACAATTTGACCAGTGGCTTCTCCACAATCGCCCGCTGCCGTCACATCAACACTGGTTACCAGCGGTGCTTCTCCACCTGCTAAAGTGGTCATGCTAGTGGAAGTTACTAGACAAGTACCATCTGCATTACGAACTGTAACTTGATAAGTGCCCGCAGCTAAATTTGTAAAGGAATTTTCATTTTGAAAATTAGTGCCATCTAGACTATACTGAACCGTTCCACTACCCGATGCCATGACGGTGATCGTTCCATCACTTACGCCACAAGCAGTAGGATCAACGGGGTCGATTTGAGCAATAGCTGGCGGTGTAGATTGAGTGACCAAAATGGTACTACTAGACGATACTACACAACTACCATTCGCATTCCGAACGCTAATTTGGTAAGTTCCAGTAGCAACTGCATCGAAAACATTACTATTTTGATAAGTCGTACCGTTGTTAATACTGTATTCGTAAGTACCTCCGCCGTCAACATTAATTGTTATACGTCCAGTAGTTTCTCCACAATCAGGATTAGTCGCTTCAATATTTGTAATTATAGGTAGTATATTTTCAGTGACGATAACATTGTTTGCAGTACCGGTACAAGAAGCATCTGTATTTTGAACTTGAATTTGGTAAGTGCCAGCAGCTAGATTATCAAAAGTATTGCCACTTTGAAAAGAGCTTCCGCCATCAATACTGTATTCTAAATCATCACCCGTCGCATCAATCGTAATGCTAGCTGTGCCGCTGTTTTCACAATCATCATCGGAAACATTCACTGCATTGACTACTACTGAACCTTGCTGAGCAATAGTTACTGTTTCACCCGTTACGGAACATGTACCACCCGTATTGCGCACCACGACTTGATACATTCCCGCTGCTACATTGACAAAGCCATTAGCAGATTGGAAATTAGTTCCATCAATGGAAAATTCTAAATCATTACTTCCCGTCGCATTGATGGTAATTGTCCCGCCATTGTTTGAGCAATCCGCATCTTCAGAGGCGACTGTATTAATGACAGGTAATGAAGGTGCTGTTAAAACCACGCTTTCAGCGAGCGTTACCGAGCAATTCGGATCGTCAATAAAGCGAGCATAAATCGTATAAGTTCCCGCTGCAAGGTTGGAAAAAGTAAGCTCAGGTTGGAAAGAGATATTATCAATGCTATATTCTTGATTAGTATCATCAGCGCTGATAGAAATTGAACCATCAGTCAAATCACAATCGGTAGGATTATTTGAACTGACCGTTCCCATCGGTTGATCCTGTGCGTCAATAGTTACATTTTGAACCATTACATCACAAACCTGCCCAATAAAACGAGCGCGGATGTCATAAGTACCTGCTTGTAGATTATTAAACACATTACTATTTTGATAATCTTGCCCACCGTTGCTACTATATTCGACGTTATTTGCTGTAGTTATTAAAGTGATACTGGCATCATTCATACTACAATCTGAGGCGGGTAATACATCAACGCGATCAATAACTGGCGTAGGCGGGTTAATCAATTCGGTTGTTCCACCAAATTGAGAACAGCGACCATCTGTATTTCTAATATAAATATTGTATTCAGCAGCAGAGAGTCCTTCAAAAAGGTTACTGGCTTGGAAAGAAGTAGCATTATGAATACTATATTCTATATTGGAAGCATCTCCAGAAACAAAAATTTCAATAGTGCCATCGTCACCAATACAAGTCGGATTTGTTGCATCAAAACTAGTCACAGTTGCCGTAGCTGGCTCAGAAAGTGTAACTGAAGCATTGGTTACGACGCAACTACCATCAGCATTGCGAATTTGAATATTATAAATACCTTCCCCTAAATCAGAATAAATACCCGTAGTTTGGTAAGAATCTCCACCATCGATACTATATTCGATAGCAACATCGCCCGTGGCTACGATGGTAATTTCACCATCGTTTTCATCACAATCTGGATCTTTGGTCAATACTTCCGTGATAGTTGGCGGAACTTTGCCATCCAAGGTCACTGTGCCACCGCCAATAATACATGTACCATCAGCATTTCGGGCTTGAATATCATATGTACCACCAGCTAAACCGTTAAAAATATTATTGTCTGAAAAAGTATTTCCAGCATCGATGCTGTACTGAATCCCCATATCCGTTCCACTAATTGCAGAAATATTGATTGTACCATTTGCTAAATCGCAGTTGGTTGGAGAAGTTGGATCTATCATAGTGATAGTGGGAGAAGCAGGATCAGAAAGTGTAGCTGTCCCTCCCGAAATCTCACAACTACCATCGGCAAACCGCACTCGAATCGGATAGTTACCAGCCGACAAATTCATGAATGTATTCTCGTTTCGATAACTCACTCCATCGTCAATACTATATTCTAAAGCAGAAGTGCCACTAGCTGTAATTTGAATCGTACCGCTTGCTTCTCCACAGTTTGCTGGGTTATTAGCATTAATACCAGTCATGGTTGGGCGGTCGGGATCTACTAATTGGACAGTGCCTGCGTTTACTGCACAAGTTCCGTCTATATAACGGACAAATACTTCACGCGTTCCCACGTCTAAGTTTTCAAAACGATTATTACTAACATAAGTCGTTCCTCCATCAATACTGTATTCCAGATCACTCTCGCCCGTCGCAATGACTTCAATCATTCCATCATTACCGTCACAGCTAGGGTTATCACTATTAAGCATAGTAACATCGGGTGGCGTAATTTCATTGACTCGTGTATTCAAGCCAAATACAGCACACTCTCCACTATTATTACGCACCCCAGCTAGATAATTGCCTTGGGTGATATTGCGAAATGTATCGGTTGGTTGCCACGTTTGTCCTCCGTCGATCGTGTATTGATAAGGTGGTGTTCCGTTGCTGGCAGTAATAACTATTCGTCCGTCAGCAGCTCCACAAGAAGGGGTAGTAAAAGAGACATCATCTAAAACTGGAGAAATGGGTTGGTCAAGTATTACTATTTCGTCATAAGGAACATTACAATCAGAACCAATTACTTTTACAATTACATCGTATGTCCCCGCTGCCAGATTTTCAAAACGACGATTCGCCTGGTAATTTTGTCCCCCATCAATACTATATTCAAACCGATCAATCTCACCACCAGAAATGAATATTTCAATAATGCCATTGATATTAGAACAGTCATCAGATTGAATATCATTGACTAATACAATAGTCGGCAGTGGATTTTCCTCTAATATATTTGTGCCAGCAGAAGTGACACAGCTACCGCCTTTCACCCGAACTAGCATCGGGTAAGTCCCTAAAATAAGTCCGCTAAATGTTTTTTCATCCTGATAGGTCGTACCCCCATCAACACTGTATTCCAATTCGGCCGTACCTTCATGAGTAGCATTGATGGTAATTTCTCCATTTGCCGCCTCACATTCAGGGTTAATCGCTTCGATCCCAATGATGTCAGGTGCAGGAGGATTATCTAAAATAAAGTTACCTGACTCTACTACACAACCATTGTTGGTGGTACGTACTGAAACATTATAAGTAGCTTCTGGTAGATCAGAAAAAGAATTACTCGGTTGATAATCCATTCCGCCATTAATGCTGTATTCTAAAGTTAAATTAGGATCGGAAGTA
>JBGCES010000144.1:0-4918 GCA_045106545.1 Saprospiraceae bacterium | reverse complement strand
GTGAGCGAGTCGCGACTCATATTTTCATAAGCTACGGCAATGCTATTGTAAGTACCAGCCATGCGTCGCGCGTCTTTTTCGGTTTCAAAATATTCAATAGCTTGTAGAAAAAGAGTGAGTCCATTTTCGTACTGCTCGCGTTGTACGTAGGTGTTGCCGAGGTACACCTTTCCGAGAGCAACGTTGAAAGGTAATTCCAATTTTTCTGCGTAAGCCACATACTGTTTCGTGTAGTCGCCCGCTTGCTCCACATCATTATAAATTGTTGCTTTGCGTAGCTCGTTGTACCACTCCATTTTGAGGGAGTCGTTGTCCGTACTAGCGATGAGGTTTTCGAGACTATCGACGATGGATTGGGTAAAGAGTGGGAGGGAGCAGAGGAGGAGGAAATAAGTAAAGATTTGTTTTTTCATAGTAGGTGATTTTGGGTGCTTTAGGGATCAGATACCTCCGAGGTATTCGATCTCTTTTTGCATCCCAGCAATAAAAAAAGGTGAATGCTGTGACACATTCACCGTTAAAGATAAAAAACTTTTTGGGGTTCGTTTTCAATTTAGATTTCAATAAAAATAAACACTAGATTTATTTTTGAGTCACTAAAATTCGCTGTTGCCAGCTATTGTCTTTGGTGCGGATTAAATATATTCCTGTCGGCAAATCATTTACGCGAATTGGATTAAGCGAGTAGGAAACTTCCTTTTTAACAATACCTTGATAATCAACAAATTGAATAATGCTGTTTTCAGAGATGTTACCTACTATGTGTAAGTTGTCATGTACTGGATTTGGATAAACTTGGATGGATTGCGCTTTAGAAAAATCAATTGAAACGATTTTAGACAAATCCGTTGTACCATCATTCTCCACTTGTACAATGCGATAGAACTGTTTGCCTACAGTAGTTGGTTGATGGTTGAAATGGTAATGATTTAGCGTCGCTTCATTATTAGCTGCGACGCTCCCAATTTTCTGAAAATTGCGCCCATTATGGCTGTGTTCGACTTGATAAAAAGTGATGTCGCGTTCGCTGGTAGTTTTCCACTCAATGAGAACATTGTCCGTTTTTTTTGTAGCTACCACATCTATCCATTCTACTGCCAGTGCATTTTTGTCGAATTGGTACGCGCCAATATCAGGAGCAGTACTACCTGTAGGGCGCGGCATGCCAGCGTAATCTACCTGAAAAAGTGTGCCCATACCAGCGAGATCAATTGCATTTTCTCTGGCTAGTGAGTTTTTTTGAATGCGTAAGTCGCCAGTGGCGGTGTTGAAGAACAACGGATCTTCATTATACGCAATATTACTACAAGAGCTAGCACCAGCACTGGCACAGTTTGCTCGATCGGTAAGTATATATTCTATAGTTGCGTTGGCACTACTGCTGAGACTAAAGTCTCCAGGGGTTGCTCCATTCGTGTTATTGTAAAAAATAGAATTGGTAATACCTACATCAATCTGCCCTCCACTAGTAGCTGGTACGAGTCGGAATACAGCTCCGAATAAATCACAGTCATTACTCACAAAATCACAATAGTAAAACTGTGAATCGGTCTTGCCTGCGTTAGTAGAACCCATTGTAATAGCGCCCGCCGAAGCGTCTCCGAAATTATCAAAGAAGATACAATTGATTAAAATTGGACTACAATCTTGGGAGATGGCGCGAGTAGAGAGTGCCCCGCCCGAAGCAGCCGTGGCATTGCTTGCAAATCGACAGCGACTAAAAGTAGGAGTCAATTCGCCGCTGCTGCTAGATGTTATACGTACCGCACCGCCATTATTAACGGAGCTATTATTGGTAAATTGACACTGCTCTATTAGTGGAGAAGTAGCACTTCCACTGGTTGTAATAAAAAGTGCGCCACCATAAGAAGATGGGGTCGAATTGGCGTGATTATTATTGAAATCGGTGTCGCGAATCCTGAAAATTGGTTGCCCACTTCCATCGTAGTTTAGAGCTACATAGACACCACCACCATTTACGGCGGCAGTATTGTTGCTAAAGTCGCAGTTATCCAATAGGAGTGTATTATTTACATTAAACGAATTTTCCGCGTAAATGCCACCGCCACTGCTCATGCTATTATTGTTAGTAAATGAACAGTCAGAAAAGTTGAAATCAATCGTTCCGCTATTGTCATCCGAAACATAAACCCCGCCGCCATTACCATCACTCGTATTATCCTGAATTTTGCAGTATTTGATGCTGGGGCTAATATTTTTTCCATCCGTGTAGATGTTAATGCCTGCACCTTTTTGTAGCGTAGTGGTCATACCATTAGCCACTCCTCCAGCAATCGTAAAACCATTGATAATGGCATTACAGTTAAAAATATTGACGATTTGGTAGTGATTAAAATTATTATTTTTCCCATCTAAGATGGTTTCTTTACTGTCTGGGTCGCGGTCATTAAGATCGTCGCCGCGTTCGAAGCCTCCGAGGATGGTAATATTTTTATTAATAAAAAAAGTAAGATCTGCTCCGCTACTGGCAATACCATCACGGTCTTTGGTTGTCGGATTGTATTTACCTTGTGCAACCCAGATTTGGTCGCCGTCCTTTGCTA
The DNA here is from genome assembly GCA_045106545.1 of Saprospiraceae bacterium. GTDB lineage: Bacteria > Bacteroidota > Bacteroidia > Chitinophagales > Saprospiraceae > JBGCES01. The sequence continues at coordinate 2,354 of JBGCES010000144.1, read as the reverse complement.
AATCAATACCCCCTTGTAAGGTTTGCATCGGTTTACCCCAACTGAAACCATCTTCTGGATCGGTACTATTGACATCAACGTAGATGATACTTTGGGCGGCAATACTAAAGTGAATTAGAAATAAAAAGGTGAAAAAGTTAAAGATTGTTTTGCTCATGTCGGTGAATTAAAGAAAGTGAAAATTAGATATTAGGTTGGATCAAAAAGGGAGGAAAGATTAACATGAAAATATAAACTGGACAACTTCTCTAAAGAAGTTGCCCGTTTCCATCCTTGTAAAGCTAATATTTTATTAAAGAATTGGAGAAAAATCAACATCCTTCTTATCTGTATTTTTATTGTTGTAAAATTATTTACTTTGTTGCAATCAACCAACCGTCAGCGCGTTAGCTGTAGCCGCTCGTTGGGAAGACCTTCACATTTAGATTGAGTCCAGCGCTTATTCAAAATAGAGCATCGTGACACTAATTGCTAAAAAAAGGAAAGCGATTTTTTTCATCCTAGTTTTAGTTGTCAGTAATGTTACCTGAAGTGTATCTGTATTGTAGTGTAAGGGATGTCTTAAAGTGGGGAAAAGTAAATAAACTGGTATAGTGAGCCGCTTGATTGGTAAGTAGTTAACGTGAAATAATCGTCATTTTTGACTGAGGCTATTTTTGTGCTAGACAAGGCAAAAAACGTAGTCGTAGTCTTTTTACGACGAGGCTTTTTAACGATGTATAGTGCCAAAAGAGACCGTCACAAAATGTGTCGATTATTTTAGGTTAACTACTTAATAATTTATGAATGCAATTTAGCAGAGGAAAAGAAAATATACATCACCCATTTGGGTGATTTTGGAGAGGAGTAAAAAATTAATTTACAAACATTTGATTAACGTGCAAAATAGCCTTTGAGCGAGAATCTACTTCCAATTTAGAAAAAATATTGGAAACGTGCGTTTTTACGGTATTGGGTGATACGTAAAGTTCGTTGGCAATCTGTTTATTAGACTTCCCTTTTAGTAAAAGTTCTAAGGTCGCAAATTCGCGTTCCGTTATGGGGGCGAGCAGCTTTTGATTTAAATTTTCTAACGATAATTGCAGCTTATCTACGCGCTGAAATTGCGCAAAATTAGCGAGGGCAATTTCCAAAGTAGTATATAAACTTTGTTCATTAAAAGGCTTTACGAGATAGCCCATTGGATGCGTTTCGCGGACGCGCTCAATCGTGTCGCGATCTGAAAAAGAGGTAACGTAGATAAAAGGGATTTGATAGTTTTTATTAATAAAATGGGCAAGGTCGATACCTGATAGTTCACTATTTAAATTAATATCCAGCAGGATCAAATCTGGAGAAGTGGTACGTAAAAGCTTAAATGCGCTTTCTGCTTTATAGGCGATTCCAACTACTTGGTAATCAGCACGTTCGACTAAGTCGGCGAGATCTTCAGCGATGAGCGGGTCATCTTCGATGATGAGTATTTTAGTATTTGCCAATTTTTTAAGCTGGTAGTTAGTTAGTTTAATTTCTAGTGGCAAGATAGTATTTTTCACTAGAATCGTTTATAAATTGAATATTTCTAACTGTAAATTCACTTTTCCTTCCTGCATTTGTTGCTCCATGTGGTCAAATTCAGCGGGCGGTATTTCTGCGCTTAATTGTCCATTTTGCAGCCAAAATAATCCATCGCAGGTATCGCGTAAAGTAGCAAAAATATGAGAAGCAAGTAAAACCGTTTTACCCGAATTTTTTAATTGCTTGATAATTTCAATGATCATGAAATTACTATGAATATCTACGCCATTGAACGGTTCATCGAGGATGAACAAATCGTTTTTTTGTAATAAAATGCCCGTTAACGCAAGTTTCTTTTGCATTCCTGTAGAGTAGGTATCGGCATATTGATCGAGCGGGAGTTTAAATATATTTTGTTGGGTAAAATCAGTTCGATCAATATCGCGTGCTATGCACAATAACCGTAAGTATTCGCTACCAGTTAAGTAACGCATAAAAAGTGGATTGGTCGGCAAGAGACCTAAGTGATTTTTGATGATGGAATAGGGCGATTTAATGTCGCCTGTATAATCTTCTAAACCTGCGATACAGCGAAATAAAGTGGATTTACCTGCGCCATTTTCGCCGATGATGCCATAGACTTTTCCCGCTTGAAAGGTCGCATTGATGCCGTGGAGTACCTCCTTTTTACCATATGACTTTTTGAGTTGACTGATTTCGATCATAAAAAATTGATAATCAATAATTTAAATAATAGCCAAGCTGCTGCTTTGCTCTTCGGTAAAACAGCCATATAGCTAAGAACAACAGCGGTGGTAGTGATAAACTCAACGCATATAATAAGGCTTGTGGCAAAC
>JBGCES010000143.1:0-5830 GCA_045106545.1 Saprospiraceae bacterium | reverse complement strand
GTATCAACAATTCTCCTTCTTTCAAACGACACTTAGCGAAGCGATCTCACGACCGAAGGAAGTAAACTGAAAAGAATTATACACTGTCCAACTTGAGTAACTTATTCTTTGATCGTTACTAAAGTAAATTATTGAAAGGTATTTTAATAATTCGGGATGATCCATATTTCTGAGGTGGATTTTGCTAACCTATACGTTATTGACGTAACGCGTTTGGTATTTCAATATCTTCCACCATACTATTTAAAGCTTTACCAGCAGCATCAGTAATCTGTACAATCACTCGCCGATTAAATTGTCTGCCCTGTGGGCTATCCTGACCAGCTTGTAATTCGTTAACCGCAATTGGATCAACTTCACCACGGTATTCTATGGAAATACGATCTGCGGTAACGCCTTTTTGCTCCAAATAACTTTGAGCATTTGCCGCTCGTCGTTTAGAAAGATCAACATTATAATCATTACTTCCGCGACTATCGGTATGCCCAATTAATTGTACTTTATACGTTGGATTTTCTTTTAAAATCTGTGATAAGGTAGTTAGATCACTTCGCGACGCTGCCCGTAGATTATCCCGATCGAAATCAAAAAATAAATTGCGGACATATTTGTTAACGGGAGCAGAACATTCACAATTCAACTTAATTTGCTCTAAATCCAATACGCGTGCAAACGCATAACCTTTGCTTTGCAAATCTGCCACGACGGTCTGTGCCTCTGCCTCCGTAGCATAATCACCCAAGTAATAACGGTGTAGTTCATTAAAATTTTGCTGCGTCCAGACGCCTTCCAAATCAGTAAAATAGTCTAAAGGAACAGCATTTTCCATCGTCGTAATATGAACGCGATAGTTCTTTTGTGCATGCGAAAGGCTGACAAAAAGAAATAAAAATAAACTTGTAGTGAGGAAATGTTTCAACATAAAAATTCAATATTTAAGTAGTTAAACGAAGTTAATCAAATCGTTCCTTTGGAAGTGTAGAGTAGTATATTAAGTGACGAATCACATTTGTTGTTAATCACTTTTCAATCTGGTGGGATAAAATAATGTCAGTAGATGGGCAAGTCAAATATAAGTCCTTTTCGTAAAGAATTGATAATCAAAAACAAAGAAAAATATTCTATCATCGAATTAGATCGCTAAAAAAGTGACATTTCCTTCAATTTTTCCATTTTTAAAATCCAAAAACACTACATTTCAGCTTGCGAAAAAAATCATAATACCTTAAATTCGCGCAGCAAAGAAATGGTTAGAATGAGCTAGATTAAACGCTCGACTATTTCTAACGATTTTTTTTAACTACGTCTAACCACTTTCCAATTAGCTTATGGATATTAAAATCGAAAACCTTAGCAAAGCTTACGGCTACCAAAAAGCGGTAGATGATATTAGTTTTTCTGTACAAACAGGAGAAATACTTGGTTTTCTCGGACCAAACGGAGCGGGAAAAACCACCACCATGAAAATGATCACAGGTTACGTTAATATCGATGCAGGTGATGTAAAAATCGGTGGTACGTCTGTACAAAATCAGGATCTCAATCGCCACATCGGTTATCTACCCGAACACAATCCGCTATATTTAGAAATGCCCGTAATGGACTACCTCGCTTTCTGCGCGGCATTACAAAAAGTATCTAAAAGTATTATTCCCGAACGCGTACGCGAGATGGTACGTAAATGTGGATTAGATAAAGAGAAACATAAAAAAATAGGCGAATTGTCTAAAGGTTATCGTCAACGGGTAGGTTTGGCGCAAGCTATGATCCACGATCCGCAAATTCTCATTCTAGATGAACCCACTACTGGTCTCGACCCCAATCAAATTGTAGAAATTCGGGAACTGATTCGCAATTTAGGTAAAGAAAAAACGGTCATTCTAAGTACTCATATCCTACCCGAAGTAGAGGCGACTTGTGACCGCATTCTGATTATCAATAATGGAAAAATTGTGGCGGATGGCACGGCTGCTACTTTGCGTAAGCAAGCTCAAGGTCAGCAAGTGCTACAAGCCAGAATAGAAGACGGTGACCGCAATGATATTCACCAACAATTGATGGCTTTAGAAACCGTCGCAGCAGTAGATTTCGTAGGCGAGACTGCCGATCAATTTGCTATCCAAAGTCTTCCTAACGTTACCGCCAATCGAGACATTTTCCAGCTCTGTGTACAAAATGGCTGGATGTTAAGTGAATTGATTCCCTTAGAAACAAAACTGGAAGATATTTTCCGTGATTTAACTCTTAACTAGACGTTAGATATTAGACGTTGGACGTTAGAAAAACGCGCTCTAACGTCTAAAGTCTAACGTCCAATATCAAATAGTATGAACCCAACTCTAACCATCGCCCGCCGCGAACTCAATTCGTTTTTCGATTCGTTAGTGGCGTATATCATTTTGATCGCCTTTTTGGGATTCAGCGGCTTTTTTACATGGCTGTATGGAGGGGATGTCTTTTTACGCAAACAGGCAGATTTAGCCGTTTTTTTTAATATCGCTTATTGGACGTTATTCTTTTTTATACCTGCCTTAACCATGAAAATGTTGGCGGAGGAAAAGAAAACAGGAACGATAGAATTGCTATTGACCAAAGCGGTTTCTAATCGACAAGTCGTCTTAGGTAAGTTTTTGGCTTGCTTGGCGATGGTTTGTATTGCTTTGCTATTTACCCTACCCTATTATATCACGGTTGCTAATATTGGAAACATTGATCACGGCGCGACACTAAGTGGCTATCTAGCGCTACTGCTTATGTCGGCGGCATACATTGCGATTGGCTTATTTACGAGTAGCATTACGAATAATCAAATTGTCGCGTTCTTACTGGCGTTATTTATTGGCATTTTCTTCCACTTTATTTTTGGTGCATTAGCAAGTGGAATGTCGGGTATGATTGGTAAGTTCTTATCCGGTTTGAGTTTAAGTAATCATTTTTCGAGTATGATTCGGGGCGTAATTGATAGCAAGGATTTGATTTATTTTCTATCATTAACCGCATTGGCGCTGTTTATGGCAGAGCAAGTAGTAGCAAAACGAGCATAGCGGACAATTATGTCAACCTACTTACTTAAATAAAAAAATGGCTATTTGAATACGAATTCAAATAGCCATTTTTTGTTTTGCTAGAATAGAGATCATCTCTTTTACTCAATTGCATCCAATGCACCAAAATCGAATAAGAGCGAGAAACGCAATGTATTATCCAACGGATTTCGCTGATTCGTTGTAGGTACTAAATACGAGAAATTCAGACCAAAAACATTATATTTCAAACCTAAACCAACGGTAAAAAATTTACGATTACCTTTCGTTTGGTGTTCGGTATAGTAACCCGCACGTACTGCAAATTGCTCATCATACCAGTACTCCAAACCAGTAGAAAGGGTAAATTCACGCATTTCTTCACGGAAACCTAGTGGAGCATCGCCAAAAGAACTAAGCGCACCACCGATTGGTGATTGTTGCTTCCAATCAGGAATTCCATCACTATCCGCATCATAATCAGGATTTTCATCCATTGTACCTTCAATAAACTGACGCTGTGGTGTAGGTACCAAGAGTTTGTTTACATCTGCTGCGATAGTCAAGGTATTATATTCATCGAATTTTAACTTCCATGCCGCTCCAAAACCGAGGTTGGCAGGAATAAAATCACGATTAATAGAATTCGTATAAGTGATTTTAGAGCCAATATTAGAAATGGCTAAACCAAGTGTCAACTCAGAATCATTAGCACCAACTGCAAGATCATCATTCATATAAGTCAAAGAAAAATCCGCTGCGCCTGCTATTCCAGGTTCGATTTCTTCACCTTCTACAATTTGTCCTGCTGCTAAATTAGAGTAAATGAACTTAGCTCCGATTGCCGCAGAGAAATTTTCCGTCAACTGTCGTGCATACGAACCTTTCACCTCAAACTCGTTCGGACGTCCTGTTCCAATCGGCTCTCCGTTAGGATCAGTAAAGGCAATGCTACCCAGTGAAAAATAACGCAACGAAAGACCAACTGCCTGTAACTCGTCAATTTTGGTATAACCAGAAAGATAAGCCAGATAGACATCTTGTAGCCCCAAGGCACGCAACCAAGGCGTATAGGTCGCAGATAGACCAACATTTTCTTCTGCAAAAGCCAGCTTAGAAGCATTAAACTGCATCGCATTCGCATCAGGCGATAGAGCGATACCGACATCTCCCATTGCACCAGAACGAGCATCAGCTACGATACGCAAAAATGGAACTGCAGAAACAATTGTATTAGGACAAGGCGTACCATCAGGTAGGATATATTCTCCTGTATTATCGTCAAAAATACATTGAGCAGTAGCAGAATTAGCAGCCAATAGACATCCTGCAAATGTGAATAGTAAAAGTAATTTTTTCATTGTACAATAAAGGTTAAGCACATAGAATGCGATCCCAAGTAAGTTAATTAGTTGAGTCGAAATGAAATCGGTTCAACTCGTGTGTAGAATATGTTTATTCATAACACTTACTCTTGCATTCATAGGGTGTTTCAAGGAAATTAATCATTTGTCGTGTAACGGATGTCGGTGAGCAGGTCAATTTTCTTGCCAACCGAAATTTTCCTTGTATCGTAATATATATTGAGCATTTATTTTACAAAAACGCAGCAAAGGTAGCGAATGTAAAATTAAAAGCAGCCTTTTTGAATCGGTATTAAGGATTGGTTTTATTTTAGCTTTCAATAGATTGGAATATCGTCTCTGTTGGGGATCTCCCGTATAGAAAAGTAGGAAAGTATTGCTATAAGCTAGATAGCAAACGCCAGATTAGGCAACTTATTTTTCAAGATGGAAAATTAATTTTACCGAACACCGCTTCTCTTATCCTGTTTCTAATCATAAATTACCATACACGAAAGTCACCGAATCAAAAATTGGTGTTTTCTACAAAAACAGATATAATGGAAGTAAAAAAAATTCTCGGTTTAGTATTGACTTTATTAGGTATCGCTGGTATGATTGTCGGATTGCTACGAATCTTCGGCGGAGAAACTTTGAGTGGAAACTCTTGGGTATTTGCAATTTTGGGATTTACCTTCTTCTCTGCAGGAATTGGTTTGATGAAAAGTATAGGTGAGGCAAAGTAGGTAAATAGTTGGTAGTACATAAGATTGGCAGTTTGTAGTGAGCGACTTACACTATTTCTATCGTCAAAAAATTAAGTCAGCCTACTTATCAGGGTGAATTCATTCATTGTGTCATTCACTAATTCTATCATTGTACTTAACTTTATTTTCTATCCGACTTTAATCCTACTATAAATTTCTCCTCAGCTCTAGTAGGCAATCTCCTACCCTCATAGCGCGGCAAAAAACGTTAAAATTATGCAAAAATTCTGTTAAAGCAACTGCCTCAATCCACCATTATCCTTTGTTTATATTCACATCTAGTCAAATAAAAGAACAATTAATCTAAACTAATCCACTGGTTATCAGTTTTCTATATAAAAAATACCCTTTCTAGTGTTATTTTTTTATTTCACAAAAGTCGTTATTTGTTTTTGTGTAAACCACTTTAGTGTTGCATCTTTGTAATGTCGGAAGGGGGAAACAGATAGAGAGGCAATAAAAACTACCTAACTGTAGTTAGATATACAGACAACAAAAGCAGACTAAAAGAGTCGCTTTTCTAGATTTGAAACCTTGAAGAAATAAATTGACGTTTTTTCAAATGATGATTTTTCTAAATAAATAGCTCTTTATTTGATAAATTATCAATTGAAAAAACAAAATGTCAATTGATTTATTCATCACTTCTTTAAATATGTTCATGGGATTATAATTTGTTAATGGTAAGTCGTTCTGA
>JBGCES010000142.1:0-6346 GCA_045106545.1 Saprospiraceae bacterium | reverse complement strand
TAGCTACAATCGCTATTTCAACGGTTTGGATAATGGGATCGGCAGGCAATTTTAAAATTATTGTCATGTTAATGTTGCTTTGTACGGCTCTTACTATGGAGCGGCTTTGGCAATATATATTTTACTCTACATTAAGTGTTGGACTATTCCTATACTGTTATTGGTTAGCACCTCAAGTAAACATTCTAGTGGAGGCTAGCCATATTCCTATCTATTCTTTAGTCAATAATTTAATTATTACTGCGTTAATTTTCATTTTTGTTTTCTTTACTAAAAACGAACTACTCAATAATCGTCGCTTTATGCGCGATCGACAAAAGAAATTAAAAACGTCAAAGCTAAAAATACAAGAACAAAACCAAATATTAAAAGAAGCCTACGCTATCCTTAGCGAAAAAGAGTCTGAATTACTACTTTCTAACGAGCAACTAACTAAAGAAATTAAAAGAAGTAATCGATTAAAAAATGAACAATCCTACGCGCTTTCTCTTCTCGAAACGACCTTAGAAAGTACGCCATATGGAATTTGGGTGACTAATCAAACGGGGGAAACAGAACGGTTTAATCAACAGTTTATCAAATTGTGGGGAATCAATTCTGCGAATGCGGCTAGTGATGATCAACTGTTACATACTTCAATTTTAGCACAAATAGCTGAACCTCAGATCTTCAAGAATCGGATGGAGGAAATCTCCCGCTACCCCAATAAAAAAAGTCGAGATCTTATCTATTTGCATGATGGCAGAGTGATAGAAAGATACTCTCGCCCACACATTCACCGCAAGGAGATTATTGGAAGGGTGTGGACTTTTTTGGATGTGACCATTCAGAAAAAATTAGAAAATAAATTGGTGGTTGCGAACCAAGAATTGGATCAGTTCGCTAGTGCTGCGAGTCATGATATGAAAGAACCGCTGCGTACGATCAGTAGCTTTTCTACGCTGCTTTCTCGTCGTATTCCCGATCAGCCAGCTGCCAAAGAATACTTACATTTTATTCAAGATGCCGCTAGTCGAATGACGCAACTTTTAGATGATTTGATCAATTTTGCACGAGCAGGACGGTCGCAAGAAGACTTAATACCAATTGATTTGAATCGTATTTTGTTATTGGTGCAAAATAATTTACACTCTTCTATTTTACAAAATGAGGTTCGTCTGGAAACAGTTTCGCTACCTACTGTAATGGGACAATCTACTATTTTTATCCAACTATTTCAGAATTTAATCGCCAACGGAATTAAATTTCAAAATCCTGATAATCAGGTGATTATAAAAATTGGATTACAAGAGATTGGCGATTTTTGGCAAATTGGTATTCAGGATAACGGAATTGGAATGGCAACAGAATATTTGGAACGCATTTTTAAACCATTTACCCGTTTACATTCCCATACAGATTACCAAGGTTCAGGAATTGGGTTGGCTACTTGTACCAAAATTGTCCAGCAATACGGTGGACGAATCTGGGTAGAATCTACGCTTGGGGTAGGAACTACTTTTTACTTCACATTGCCCAAAATGGAAGAACAACCATCAATAGAAATGCCTGTAGAGGCAGCGTTAAAGAATTAAAATTGCCCTTGCTGGCACGATCTTTTGACATACTGGTTTATCTTCGCACCATAATTCCATATTAATTTTCAAAGAACGATTTTTTATCATCCCATAAACATCCCCCCGATGCTTAAATTTTCAACGACTGTATTATTATTACTATTTTTTACAATTAATCTCTCCGCTCAAACAATCTATGTCCGTCAAGGTGCAACTGGCGACGGAACGAGTTGGGATAGTGCATTTGGACAATTATCAGCGGCACTCCAAGACGCTTCCGCTGGCGATACGCTTCTAATTAGCGCAGGTACTTATTTTCCTACCACGTCTAATGATCGCTCAGCTACATTTTTCCTACCCGATAATGTCTATCTACAAGGCGGATTTCCAGCAGAAGGAACGCCTGATTTATCCGCTAGCGATCCCGTAGCTTATCCAACTATTCTAAGCGGAAATATTGGTGATTCTAATCTCGCTACGGACAACAGCTTTCACGTTGTCACTATTCTAAATGTAACGACTTCGACTACTATTCGTGGACTAACGATTACCGATGGTTATGCTGATATAGATAGTGAAACAGACCAACATGGCGGAGGTATTTTCTTTCAGCCACTTACCGAAAGCACTCAAGATGGATTACAAATTATTGATTGCCAATTACAAAATAATTATGCGGCAAACGGCGGGGCTATCTGTGCTGTAGCCGATAGCGTTGCCACGCAAATTCTGCTTAGAAATTGTCAATTTTCTAACAACGAAGCCAAGTTTGGCGCAGCGATTTATAGCGAAGCTCGAAAGACAGGAAGTTTAGAATTTGGCGTTCGCCAATCCTCCTTTACCGCAAACAATAGCACCGAAGCAGGTGGCGCGATTGCTAATTATGCCGATGGTGGGAATATTCTCTTTGCAACAGTCGCATCCGCATTTATTGAAAATGTTGGCGTACTGGGTGGCGCGATTTATAACTTCCCTTTCGGGGCAAATTTGACCGCCGATATTGAGAACTGTATTTTTTCAAATAATATCGGCGAAAGCGGTGGAGCGATTGAAAATTTCGCTTTCGATGGCGACCGTTTACAACTCAATGTGCGTTCTTGCACCTTTGCGGGTAATCGGGCAGAAGTAGGCGCGGCGCTATCGCTTTTTGGTGGCGGCATCAACCTACAAGCGACTAACACAATCCTGTGGGACAACGTCGCTTCCGATGAAGGCAATTCACTTTCTTCCCAATTCGATGCAGTTGCGAGTTTACAAAACTGTTTAATTGAAGAAGAAGATTGCAATGGCATTTCTTTTAATAATACGATTTGTCGCGACTTAATTTTTGCAACCGACCCATTATTTCAAGACGCTGAAAATAATAACCTCAACTTATCGCCCTGCTCCCCTGCGGTCGATATGGGCATCTTATCAACGGGCGGAACTGACTTCACTGGACAACCGCGCATTGTTGGTGGTTTAATTGATATTGGCGCGTACGAAGTGCAGCAGTTGGGCGTAGATACCATCCTCTATGTGAATGCGTCAAATACAAATATTACCCAAGATGGAACTAGCTGGGAAACGGCATTTAGTGACTTACAATCAGCGTTAAGTTTAATTGAAGAATGTGGTACAGCTACTGAAATTTGGCTAACCGCAGGAACGTATTATCCTACAACGACCGATGATCGTAGCGCGAGTTTTCAAATCAATTCCGACTTGAAAATATTGGGTCAATTTGCTGGAACGGAAAGTAGTGCGGACGAGCGCGATTTTACAATAGATGCGACGATTTTGAGTGGAAATATTGGTGAAGTTGCGAATGAAATGGATAATTCGGAGCGAATTTTACAAATTAGTGCAAATACATTTTTAGAGAATATTACTATCCAAGATGCGTACGGCTCAAACGATGGTGCGGGTGTTTTGGTTAATGGAAATGATACAACTACAATAAGTTTATTACGTTGTCAAATTGTAAACAATACGACCCAAGCAAACGGAGGTGGTATTGCATTACAAGCGGGTAATTTGATAATTGAAAATTGTACGATTCAAGGAAATGAGGCGAATAATTTAGGTGGTGGAATGTATCGGACTGCGGGTAGCAGTCTAGCGGTTCGCAATACCTTTTGGTTAGAAAATAGTGCGAATTCGGGCGGTGCGATTTATCAAGTGGGAAACGCAGAAAACCCACTGATTTTACCATTGGTCAATTGTATTTTAGCTCAGAATTCGGCGAGTGAAAATGGTGGTGCATTATACAATTCTTCCGCAAACGCCACTTTGTTACACTGTACCGTCGCGGATAATCAAGCACCTAATGGCGCAGCGATTTATAATACTTTCACCTCTGATTTGACGCAAACTAATATTAATACCATCTTTTCTAATAATACAGGTGAGTCTGAATTTGTCTTTGCTGAACAAGCGCAAGGTATTTTTGATCACTGTCTATTGAGTGATATGGCTGATTGTCCTGAACAATCAGAATGTGCTGAAGTTATTTTTAATCGAGCGCCACTTTTTATGACAGCAGCAATTATACCGTATAGTATTTTAGCTTGTTCACCTGCAAAAAATAATGCGAATACAGAATTTGCTACGCCTACAGATATTTTAGGTGAAAATCGGATGACTGCTGATATGGCAGCCGATATTGGTGCATTGGAAGGTGGCATTTTTTCAGCAGGAGTAATTGAAGTTGAAGGTAGTACTATCAATACTTGTTTTGGGGATACAACGGGTGAGATTGTGATTACGCCAAGTGAAAATTTAACTTTTCCAATCGCAGTCATTATTGCTACTGATACCTTCGAGGTAGAAGCGTTTGCTAATTCATTTATGTTTGATGGTTTTGACGCGGGAGGATATGCAATTGAAATTATTGATGGAATGGGCTGTAGCTATGCTGCTCAAACCGTCGTTGAGCAAATCGAATTGGACTTTAGTAGTGAGATTAGTTTAGTGAATTCAATCAGCTGCGCTAATGCTTGCGATGCTTCTATTTTAGTAGAAGTCAATGGCTCGGGCGACTATGTTTTCGAGTGGGAAGACGGAGTCGTAGGAAGCGAACGAACGGATTTATGCGCAGGGGAATATGTCGTTTTAATTACGGATGAGAATAGTTGTTTTATTAGAGATACGATTCAGATTGTTCAACTCGAACCGACTGAATTAGACTTTAGTAGTGAGGTTAATTTGGTAAGTTCGGTAAGCTGTGCGGATGCTTGTGATGCTTCGATCGTAGCGGAAGTTAATGGATTTGGTAACTACACTTTTGAATGGAACGATGGAGGCGTAGGTCGAGAACGCTCGAATTTATGTGCGGGTGAATATGTAGTTTTGATTACCAATGAAAATAGCTGCTTTATTAGTGATACTATTCAGATTACTGAACCAGAACCAATTGATATTCAACTCATTGTAGAAAACGCAACTAATGCGGAAACAGCTGATGGCAGCATTGAAATGACTGCTACTGGAGGCACTGGCAACTACGATTTTAGTTGGGATAATGGCATCGGTAATGTCCAAAATCCAACGGGTTTAGCAGTTGGAACTTACACCTTAACCGTGACGGATGAAAATGGCTGTGTAGCTACGCAAACCGTCGAAATTTTCGGAACAGGAACGGCTTTGGTTTTTCAAAATATCAGTACAACTAATGTGCGCTGCACAGGCGAAAATAACGGTTCCATTAACGTCATGGTCAGTGGAGGAGAGGGAAATATTACTTTCGCATGGACGCCACTGGCAGCCGATACCAATGTCTTGGAAAATATCGCAGCGGGCGAATATGCCTTGACGATCACCGATGAATTAGGAATGCAGCGCGATACGACCATTATCATCAATGAACCTGCACCTTTAGGCATTTTTGTTAATGATGTACAGCAAATTAATTGTGCGCAAACCTGTGACGGCGCGATCGATCTTACTATTGAAAATGGCATAGCGCCTTTGACGGTATCATGGTCAAATGGAGCAAACAGTATGGCGTTAAACGACTTATGTGCAGGCAATTACGCCGCGACCCTAACCGATGCGAATGGCTGTGTGGCTACAATTGATGCGGTAGAATTAATTACTCCCGATACGTTATTTATAGAAGTGTTGACGTTCAATGATACGGGCGTTGGCGATGGAGTGGCAGTTGTGACGGCAACTGGTGGTGTAAATCCATATAGCTACATTTGGACGGATCGCATGGGTAACGTAATCGGGACAGAATCTTCGATTACTAATCTGGAAGCCGACATCTATTGTGTAGAAGTGACGGATGCAAATGGGTGCGTGAGCAGAGAATGTACTGCCGTAGAAATGGCAACGAATACGTTTAATTTAGCTGATAATTTCGATTGGAAAATTTCTCCTGTTCCTGCGCAAAATGAAGTGCAAATTGAAATTGATTTTGCTTTAGATACGGATTGGAATTGGCAATTATTGGATGTTAATGGTCGCATTTTGCAACAGCAAATTGTCAATGAAAAACGTTTTAGTGTTAATGTAGCGTCGCTGGCAAGCGGAATGTATTTCGTACGTTTGCAGTCCGATAATCAATTGACAATCAGGCGATTGATGAAAATGTAATATAGTTTATTAGGTTGATTTGTTGAATGAGTTAACTTAATCAACTCACTCAATAAATCAACTTTCTCATGTTCTTCTTTTTTTCAAAACTCCTCTTCTTTCTAACGCAACCCGTCAATTGGATTGTCTTCGCTTTTCTCGCAGCACTTTTTATCAAAAAGCCACGCTGGAAAAGGCGACTGCTGCGTACGGGTATCTGCCTACTTCTTTTC
>JBGCES010000141.1:0-3104 GCA_045106545.1 Saprospiraceae bacterium | reverse complement strand
ACGGTAGTATGGCGTTTAAAAACTTTACGATTGTCGGTACGGTACTCTTTGGTTCAACGCCATTGGATCGAGGAGCGATAGTCGTGGACATCAGCGACGCTCAGGAAGCACTAGCGATGGAAGATGCGGCAGCTGAACTGTTAGGCTACTTTGAAAATGAAAATTATGACCATCAACGTGCGGCAGCAGTTACCAGTGATTTTAATACAAAATATGCAGCGGATACCGACGAATTTGCACCCGTGATGCAAACGCTTAAAGACCAAAATGAAATGGGGAGCATGATTGATATTAGTGAAAACATGCGTTTAATTTTGTTGAGTCTATTCATCTTCGCGATGTCAATTGTACTCTGGAATACAGGGCTGATTGGTGGACTGCGGCGGTACGGAGAATTTGGAGTAAGATTGGCAATGGGAGAAGAAAAAGGGCATATTTATCGTTCATTACTATGGGAAGGCTTGTTAATTGGTATTATTGGTTCGGTACTCGGAACGATCATCGGGCTGATTCCTAGTTATTTACTACAAGAGTACGGCTTGGATATTAGCGAATTTACGAAAGGCACAAATAGCGGTTCCATGATGCTGCCTTCGGTCATTCGTGCGAATATTGATCCCGCTTTATTTTACATCGGTTTTATTCCGGGCGTGTTTTCGATGTTGCTGGGAACCGCATTAGCAGGGATCGGAATCTATCGACGACAGACGGCGCGTTTGTTTAAAGAATTGGAAGTGTAAGTAACACCAGGTGTCTTAGCGACACCTGCTATTGAAACCAGACAAATTTTTCACCATGAAATATATCTTTCAAATATTACTACTGGGTTTAATGATTACGGCTACGACCGCTTTCCAATCTAATCTGACGGGAACAGAAATTATCAATCGGGTAGATAAAAATATGTCCGCTAAAAATCGGATTTTAGAATCTTCCATGACCATCCACGGCAAACGCCGCGCGCGTACCGTCACCTCCAAAACGTGGTCAGTTGGCTCGGAACAATCTTTCTCGGAATACCTGTCACCTGCGCGCGAAGCGGGTACGAAAATGCTCAAAGTGGAGGGTAAATTATGGATTTATACACCTGCTACGGATCGGACGATTCAGATTGCAGGGCACTTACTGCGGCAGTCGGTCATGGGGTCAGATATGTCCTACGAAGACATGATGGATGATCGTAAATTATTGGAAGTTTATACGGCTAAAAATGTAGGTAAAGAGACAGTGGATAATCGCGAATGCTATGTATTGGAACTCACCGCTAAAGTGGACGACGCCGCTTATGAAACCCAAAAAATGTGGGTGGATACGGAGCATTTTGTACCAATTCAGCAAGAGCTATACGCTAAAAGTGGTAAATTACTTAAACGCGTTCAATTTGCTGATATTCAGGAAGTTGAGGGGCGTTGGTATCCGCTAAAGATGACGTATAAAGATATGCTCAAAGATGGAAAAGGAACGGAATATCAAATTCAAAAAATTGCCTTTGATCAAGAGATTGCCGCGTATCAATTTACGAAAGCGGCGTTGAAGCAGTAAGGTTTTAATGTAAAATGTAAAAGTGGAATTTGGTGCTTAGGGATCGGATTCTTCCGAAGAATCCGATCCCTAAATCAACGTTTGAAAACGTGCGCCGTCAGAAAGACGACTGACGTTATGTTACAATCCCTTTCCTAGTGCCGACCACATAATCCCACCATATAAATGTTCTAAAAAGACGGGGTCGCTAAACTTACTCGGCAAATGCCCTAACGCTGTATAAAATGAGCGTCCTCCATCATATTCATGATACCAAGCCAAGGGATGAAAATCGCCCATACCGTCGCCTTTCACGCGTCCCCAATCTGCGGAAGGAGAATAGGTTTTTTCATCAATGGATAGAATATAATTCAAACCTGCTATCTTTTCTTCACCGAACTCATACCATTCATCTGTAAACCACCGCGTCTTACCCATGCTTTCCATGCCTGGAAAATTAGCATTTTCAGTTTTGATTTTCGCCGTTTGAATTTCTGGATGTATATGAAACATCCGCCCGACCAATTTAGTGTACCATTCCCACTCATATTCGGTATCTGATGCCGCATGAATGCCTACAAATCCTTTTCCAGCTTGAATAAAACGCTCCATTGCCGCTTGTTCCTTTTCATTCAACACATTACCTGTCGTATTCAGAAAAATAATCACATCGAAAGGCGCTAACATTTCATCCGTAAACCAGCGTTCTGCGTGATCTGTCCATTGTACGGAGAAGTGATGATTTTCGCCCATTTTACGGATCGCAGTTACACCTTCGTTGATAGATTCATGGTGCCAGCCTGCAGTTTTAGTAAAGAGAAGGGCTTTGAATTGTTGAGTGTAACCAGTAGAAGCAAATAGAAAAAGAAAACAAGTTGTAATTATAGAAATCCGCATTTGTTGTTTTGTACAATAAGAGAATGAAGAATTGAATTATTTTCAAAGGTGAAGGTAGGAAATTGGATTGAAATTAGGAAAAGGAATCTAGCCGCTTTCTTTGGCTTCATTACCTAAATTATTATCCCCAACACAAATACTTCATCTACAAATATTCATTCATGCCATATTTTGATCCTTCTCGACCGAAACCACTTTCTTTAACGCCTCCGAAAGGAGCGACTGTTGTAGAAATCATACCTGTATTAATACCAACCATTCCATAATCTAGTCCCTCGGCTACGCGCCAGTTCCATTGTACAATTTTTTAGCAGGTGCTGGCAGTACTTTTATTACGGGTCAAGAAATTCGAGTTGACGGCGGTATGTCTGCTGGATTTGGATTGGGAATTGTGGATGCTTTAGGGCATTAATTTTCTACTATCGAAAACAATAACAGACAACTATCGATCTCGCTCCATAGTCTAATCATCATCACATATAGTTCTATATACGTCAAAGGTAGCGCCACTACTACTATCTTTCCATTACATATATTATATTGGGGAATAAAATATTAGCGAGCATGCAGCAAATAATTTTTTCCCTAACTAGGCTCTATTTCTTATTCCTATTCTTACCCATTCTTTCTGCGCAAAATGAGCGTGCATTTAAGATGGTCACGGCAGAATCAGGGGCGCGACAAAG
>JBGCES010000140.1:0-1088 GCA_045106545.1 Saprospiraceae bacterium | reverse complement strand
ATAGTGAGATAGATGATGTCACTCAAATAGAAGCAGATGCAGCAGGATCGGTCTTTTGCTTAAATTTTGCTAGTACACCTGTAACGGGACATACTACTACCATTACTATTAACGCAACTCCTACCGTGAGCGTTGCAGATGTTGCAGTTTGTACGGAAAATGCTGCAACCATAGTAGCTACGCCAGCTGGTGGCGATGGCAGTTATACTTACGCCTGGACAGTCCCCGCGACGGCGACCAATCCAGGTAATAATGCGTCATTTAGTACAATGGTAGCTGGAACATATACCGTTACGGTAACGGATGGCAACGATTGTACGGATACTGATGATGGTTTGGTTTCTTTTGATTCAGACCTGTGTTGCCCCACCGACTTAGCCACCTCCACTGCGCCAGCAGTACAAGTAACCAACAGCGTTTGTCTCACTTCTCCAGGCAAATCAAGCAACGGCGGCTATTTCACTGCCCCGACCACTGCTTGCCCCGATGGTTCTACCTTAGAATATTCTACCAACAATAGTACCTGGGAGACTACCTTGCCTACTTACAATCAGACGACCGAAATGACCGTCTATACCCGTTGTAATTGTGATGGCGATACGGATGTATCGAGTATGACCAGTCAGGTGACGACTGTTCCAGGTCCTTGTGCTGACCCTTGTGCTAGCGATAATCCTTATAATATTACGGTAGATGATGACTTATATGTGATGGATTTTGTAAATATTTTTAGTGGTTCTGGTGAAACCTGGACACTATCTGCAATCAACGAAGGAACTACCCTGTACACTAACGATCCACCCAATACCATTACGGTAGGGACAGCAATACCTGAATTAGGTTCTTCTAGTGAATATGTCTTTCAATATTGGACGCTGGCGGGTGCTGATTATGGATATTCAGTGAGTAATTCTGCTTTTGCTTTATCTTTGACTAGTACTACTTGTGTCCCCTGCTCCATCTCCGCCCTCACCATCGATGAAAGCAACATTTCGGAATGTCAGGAAGGCGCTATCTCCTCCACCTTCTCCGCCGATGTCACCGTCACTTTTGCAAATGCTCCAAGCACGGGAACACTCGACCTCACT
>JBGCES010000014.1:0-6101 GCA_045106545.1 Saprospiraceae bacterium | reverse complement strand
GACAAAAAAGCGGTATTGCCACTGTTTACCTACGATGGGAGCAGATTGAATTTTACTCATATTCGCATCATAAGCCGAAATGACACTCAGTACTTTTTGCAAACTACCTGGTTCGTGTTTTACGGTAAAGTGGAGGGAAATTTTATTCGCTTTTTCGCTAATGTTTGCATCTAGTTTGCGTTCCAAAACGAGGAAACGCGTGTAGTTCATCTTATTGGTTTCGATGCTTTCGCCAATGATTTCTAAGTCATACATTTCCGCAGCGAGCGTACTCGCAATCGCGCCTGTACGACGCTTTTGTTTCTTCTGTACTTTTTTCGCGCAGAGGGCGGTATCTACTTTAGAAACCAATTTGATATCAGGGTAATTAGCGAAGAACTTGCGACACTGTGCCAAGGCAACAGGATGTGAATGCACCTCTTTCAAATCCTCAATTTTCACTCCTGGCAAAACCATCAGGTTTTGCTTGATGCGTAAGTACGTCTCTCCTGTGATTTGCAATTCACTCTGATTCAGTAGGTTATAGTTGTACATCAAACTTCCTGCAATCGTGTTTTCAATTGCCATTAGGGCTACATCCGCCACTTCTCCGTCCTCCATCATCTGAATCAAATCATCAAAGGTATGCGCAGGAACGATTTCGATAGGACGTTTATCATAATAAAAACGCGCCGCAATTTCGTGAAACGCGCCTTGATAACCTTGAATGGCAATGCGCAACGGACGTTCGGTGGTCGCAGTCATGGAATCTGGTTGAGTTAATGTATTGAAGGTCATGAGAAGTTTTGAGTTATGGAGGACAGACACTCCTGTCTGTCAATACTTAAAATTTTACACACTGGTCGATGACGCAGCGCGAGCGCGTTTTGGGTTTAACCAAAAAAAAAGTCCCAACGCAAGGTCAGGACTTCTAATTTTTTATATCGGAGCAATCAGTTATCGCAACGACCTTAGCAGTCCTGATGTGGTACAGAAACCAAAAAAGAAAAAGCTAAAGTAATAATATGTGTTGCGTACAAACTGCATATAATGGTCTTATTTGTTTACAAACCTAAACGATTATGAGCAGGTTTGCAAATATGTTGGCGAGATTTTGAATTTATTTGATACGCGAAAAGGAGTTTTTTCCGATTTGTTAGCATTCCATTTCTCTTAGTTAAGCAGCCTTTCCTTGTGGTGAAACGCCAAACCCACTAAGAAAACGCGATTTTGGATGCCGATAACCAAGTACAATATCTTCTTTCGGAATGCCTAATTTTTGTAATTTATCCACAATGACTAAATCCGTAATATCACGCTGAATCCAAATTTTATCCTCAATAATATCTAAATGAAAGAATACGGAAAAGATGTTTTTATAATCTTGAAATCCGAAAGAAATGCACTGATAATGGTGTTTTTCTTTATCCGTTATGGATAAAGTGGTGAAATTTTCATCTGAATCTGGATAGTCTTTAATGAAGCCATCGCAGAATTTTGCGAGTATATCGCTATACGTTTTTGTTTTATTTTTCATATTAAAACCTCTTTGAAAGGATCATAAGGTAGTAGTTCAATATCGTATTCTTCCATTACAAATTGTACAAAATCAGATTGAAACAGATTAGCATATACTTCAATCGGAACGGCTAAAACTATACGTTTTTTGATTTTTAGGTATTTCAATGCTGCTCGATAAATTAAATATTGACCGACTGATGAATGTAATTCGTATGCATCAGATTTTGCAATAAAGCTTTTTACTTCGACAAATAGCCACTCCTTGGATTTACGAGCAATGATCCATTTTTCAGCTAAAATATCGATAAAGTAAGCATGCTCGTCGTCAATTCGTAGGTAAAATGGTTCGTTACTAATTTTCCATCCTGCTTTTATCAAAGCGTTTTTTACTGCATCGTGATAAAGATCTTTAGCCATGTTATTATTTTACTAAAAATATTGGATTTCGATTAGAAATGCAAATTATATCAATAACAAACTCTCACATCCTTCTCCTCCTCCTCCTTCACCACCACAAAACCCAATCCCTCAAAATCCTCATAAAACGCTGGATAACTCTTCACCACCACCATCGGTTCCTCAATTTTTATCGTATCCAACATTGCCAAAGGCGCAAATGCCATTGCCATGCGGTGATCTTCGTAAGTCGCGAAAGTGGGGACTTCAGGAAAGCTCGCTTTACCTTCCACCATGTAATATTCCTTACCCGATTTTTTAGAAAACTTGGTAGGGAGTTTATTAAAAAAGACGTTGACTTTGTTCAATTCATTTTGCAAGGCGGCGATGCGATCCGTTTCTTTGATGCTTAATGTCTGCAAACCTGTAAATAACCCTTGTACACCCAAACCGCCGCAGATAACTGCCAAAGTTTGCGCAATATCGGGACATTTGATAAAATCGCATTCAAAAATCGGCGCGGTTGGTGTGTCGCTTTTGGTTAAGCGTACGCCCGTTTCGTTGAAGGTAGTTTTGACGGAAAAAGCGGTCATCATTTCGGCTAAGACGGAGTCGCCCTGCACGCTATTTTCTTGTAAACCGTTGAGTTGCAAATCCAAATCATCGGTAGCAAAAGCGGCGAGCGCGTAGTGATAAGAAGCAGCAGACCAATCGGCTTCGACCGTAAATTCTTTAGCCTGATATGCCTGCGGTGCAACCGAAATCGTTTGCCCTTCCCAGACGTGATTGACGCCAAAATACTGCATCAAATTAAGCGTCATTTCGATATAGGGACGCGAAACGACTTCGCCATCCAGCGTTAATTTTAAACCATTGGGTAGGGTAGGAGCAATCATTAATAAAGCCGAAATATACTGACTACTCGTACCCGCCGAGATGGTTAATTCCGATTGCCAAGATGCGGCGGATTGCGGCGATTTTATTTTTAAAGGTGGATAACCTGTGTTTTCTAAATATTCAATATCGGCACCTAATTGATTCAACGCTTCTACCAAGACGCCAATCGGACGTTGCTTCATCCGTTCGCTACCCGTCAGAATTTGCGTTTCATTTTGTAAAGCCAAATACGCGGTCATAAAACGAAAAGTCGTTCCCGCTGCGCCAGTATCCAAGGTCAACTCAGCAGTTGGGTTACTTTTGTGATCCGTCAATAATTGATTGAGCGTAACGGTATCTTTAGAAGCAGCGAGGGCGTGAATTGGGAAATCTTCCGTACACAAAGCACGAATAATCAACGCGCGATTGGCGATAGATTTAGAACCGGTGAGCGTGATTTCGCCTTGGATAGAAAGATTGGGTTTGGAAAGTGTATATAGCACGGTTGACGGTTGACGGTTGACGGTTGACGATGCACAAAAAATCAGGCTGGAGAATGGTAGAGACGTTTAATAAAACGTCTGTACTCGTAACGTTTGTATGATTGGTAATTGTACAGTAGTCAAATTACAAAACCGATGATTGAATATTGATTTGCGAGCGCAAAGATAGCGCAAAACGATTAAACAAGAAGATGGATAAAAACGTGATAAATTCTTGTTTGTTACAACTCGAAAGCTCCCAATTACTGATTTTACCGTCCATCGATCTAATAAATCAATGGCTCTTTCGCTTCATATACTTTTCCTTTCGCTTTATCTAAGGCAACGATCTTAGTCGTACTTGCATTTTTTACAATCCGAAAACGACTGGGTAAGGCGACTGATTTTTTGTCAATCAAACTACGAGAACGTAATAATTCTAAGGTATAAAAAGAATAGCTACAATCATCTGGATCGCGGGTAGGCTCACCGCGTTTAGGGCGCGGATGTTGGTTCATGCCGAGTACTTCTTTATCACAATACAACATTTCGCTAACGATAAGGAACAAGCTGTCTTTCGCAATGGCATAGGTGCCACGATAGGATTCTTTTTTAAAATAACTTGCGCTAAATTTTTTACGAACTTCAGTGTAAGTAAAGCGATTATTTTTAAACTCAAAATATTCACTTTCTACCACTTTTGGATTGCGATGGACATCCGAAAAGGTGGAGTTATTGACGATCTTGCGATAATCTGTCTTGGTGGTAGCGCAAGCCGTAAATGCAAGTATTAGTAATAGGAGACGGTAATTCACCATAAAAGAAAGAAAAAAGTAGTTGAAGTAGTTATGAGTTAAAACGTGGTGAATAAAGGAGATGTTGCGGATATGAAAGGTGCAAAAATACGCAAAAAGCTATTCGATTACCTAAACCGAATAGCTTTTTGTGATAAAAAAGAAAGAAACAGATGTTCTATCCACCTACTTCAAAAGTAACTTTTAAGTTTACGCGATAAGCGCCTACTTTTCCATCTTTTACGGTTACACTTTGCGATTGAACGTAAGCGGATTTGATGCCATTTACTGATTTAGATGCTTTCGAGATAGCTTTTGCGGTTGCGTCTTCCCAGCTTTTCTTGGAATCAGACATAATTTCGATGACTTTCATTACTGCCATAGTAGTTTAATTTTTATAGTGAAAAGATATAATGAACTACTATTTACGAGTAATAGTCATTTTTGTTTTCTGCAAATAGTAGTTTGCTAAGAGCTTGTTTGGATTTTGGTATTCGAGTCGAAACGCAGTTGTTTTTTCACTATTCAAGGCATAAAAATGGAAGTCTATCGGGATAAATGACCACTTTTTTAACGAAGAATAGAGGAAAAAGAACAAGTTGTAGACCGATTATTAAAGTTCAAACGAGCTCTAAGTTAAATATTAATCTAATGTAATATAAAAAGAGCATATTGCCACAAAAATAACAGTACACTTTTTATATTTTTATTAAATGTAATTAAGTAGAAGACAGATTGCTTTGCTGACAGAGGACAGAACATTGCCTTATTAAACTGCTCGTTCGCGCCTCAGTTTGTCCGTACGTTATTCGTTTGTGTTTTAACAGACAAGAATGTCTGTTCTCCACTATTCATCCATAAAACTACTATCCCAAGCCAACGCATCTTGCAACAACGGCTGGAAACTAAACCAACCTGCAATCGGAAAACCGACTTCATGATCGCGGGTGTTTGTAGCTACTTCATCGCTGATCAATTGGCGTTCTGTTTTCATGGAATCGGCAAGGATTTGCGATTGGCAACAACGTTCCATCGAAATGAACCACCAAACCGTTTCTTCCACCGAATGCCCGACCGTTAGTAACCCATGATTTTTTAAAATCGCGGCTTTTTTCTCCCCTAATGCTGCTGCAATCCGATCTCCTTCTGACGTATCGGTCACTACCCCGCAGTATTCATCATAAATACCATGATCGCCGTAAAACGCGCAAGCATCCTGCGTTAGCGGTTGCAATAATTGCCCCGTAGCCGACCACGTTTTACCATAAACCGAATGAGCATGCGCCGCCGCTACGACATCGGGACGCGCTTTGTGAATACCTGCATGAATAGCGAAAGCAGCCTTATTTAATAATTGGTGTTTGCCTTCTACAATTTCTCCTTCTTCGCTCACCCGAATTAAATCAGATACTTTGATGCGATTGAAAGAAACGCCAAATGGGTTGACCCAAAAGGTGTCCGTATGTTCTGGATCGCGCGCCGTAATGTGGCCTGCTACGCCTTCCGAGAAGCCAAAACGACCAAAAATACGAAAGGCAGACGCGAGCGTGGCTTTACGGGGTGCGCGTTCTTCCGCAACGGATTCCCGTACGGGAAGAATGGGGATGAATTGTGGTGGATTTTTTACCATGATGTATTAATTGAAAATTGAAAATGGAGAATTGATAATTAACGCAACGTATTCGTAGCGTGTATTGGAATCATCCAAAAATCGGAGATTTTGGGCGGAATGTGTGTGATAAATGTCAATTTTTTTTCATTCTACTGCTTCAGGTGGAGCTTTCTGTTCCATTCGAGCTTGGATTATCTTTCCTTTCCATCATTTCGAGCGAATTCTACTCAAGGTTTCTCTGCTCATACCTAAATAACTGGCGAGGTGTTTATTAGAAAGGTTTTGAATCAAATGTGGATAGTGTTCAAATAGATAATAGTAACGTTCCACGGCGGTCATGGCTTGTCGCATGTAAATACGGTCTTTTTGGCGGAAGGCATATTCGCGCGTGAAAAAGTTCGTAATCAACGTCCAATGATGGGTGTTGTTTTGTAACTGTTG
>JBGCES010000139.1:0-4332 GCA_045106545.1 Saprospiraceae bacterium | reverse complement strand
AAAAGTGTAGCCGACTTTAAAGAACTTCATCATGAATATGTAGAAGGCGTCATTATCAAAGCAAATTACCTTAAAGGGAAAAATAGTCGCGTACACGTTTATGAATATGAAGTAAGAGGCGTAAAATATGAAGGCTCGATCGGTTATTTGAAGTTAAATGCTCAAGAAGGAGACAGTTGTGTGGTGATTTATGAATTTGAAAACCCTAAGAGAAGTACGATTCATTTCATGAAATCTAGACGATTCATTAAACCTCAATAGCTCTAATAGATTGGTTAGACTAATTTGAAAAATAAGAAACTAATTGGATTACTTTTTTTACTAAGTGCTTCACAACAATTATTACAATACTGATCACTTATTCAGCAGAAATTCGTTTTATGCCAAATTAATTTGTCCCCCTGATTTCACAAAAAAAGATAGAGATAGATCACATCTATTATTTTTATTATAAAAATTATTGAAAGCATAAGGTCACTTTTCAGCTTTTAATTACCTTTACGATTCCATTCCACGAATAACTTTTTTCATACATTTCTCCTACTCCCTTTTTTTATTAAACCCTATATTTTCGATTTGCCTAATATACTCGTTTTTAGTTTAATATATTCCTAATATCCAGCCACTCTACTAACCCGATTTCCCGATTATATCCTTTTTAAAAATACCACATTGGCTATTTTTTCTGACAATTTGTAAGCGTTTCTCTAAACTCACAATGATGTCAAACTGACGAACAAGTACTTATTTTTCCAAAACCGCACACATTGATGAACAAACCAACTATTCTATTCTTACTGATATTCAGTTGCTTCAACAACTTGATTGGTCAAATTACTTATACTGCTAACGAAGTTGTTGTCCCTTACGAAGGGCATTTTCGCGCAGGTAGCAACTTTGGTCTTTATCCGGGCTTTACGGACGAAATGCTCGGCACTTTAGCTGCTGGTAATCCCGCAGAAAACATTCCTGGCGTCGGTGCGAAAGCAGTACGCCCTGGTCTTTTTGCTCACTTCACTTATGATTGGGGCTACGATATTCGAATTCCTGCTTTTCAACATTATATTGACCGTGGCTTAGAAGATAATACCGTGATTGTGGGCTTCCCACCTGAAGTTCATCGCGATCGGGCAGAATATTGTCCAGGCGTTCGATCGGAGATGTTTTCTAATTTATACGAACCCATTTGGGACAATGGAGAAAATGGTACACCCGTCAACGACAACAATCATTACGCCCTCTATTTATATAATGTAGTAACCCGTTACCAAGACTATGTCCGTTTTTATGAAATTTGGAATGAACCCGGATTTGATTATACGGGAGCAGAAGGTTGGTTAGAACCAGGACAGCCCGGAAGTTGGTGGGATAACGATCCTAATCCGTGTAGTTATAAATTACGGGCACCCATCTATCATTACATTCGTACGTTACGCATCAGTTGGGAAATTATTAAAACCCTTGATCCTGATGGTTACATCGTCGTTTCGGGGGTTGGCTTTCCTTCGTTTTTAGATGCGCTATTGCGTAATACCGATAATCCCGATCAAGGAAACGTTAGTCCTGATTATCCACTCAAAGCGGGTGCTTATTTTGATGTTTTGGGGATGCATTCTTATCCGCATTTTGATGGTAGCTTACGCGAATGGAGTAATGATATTGGTTGGTTTGAGTTTTTTCGTCATTCTGATGCCGCAGCTTCTGGTTTGGTCCGACGTAAGAATATGATGCAAGAGATTTTGGATGATTACGGTTACGACGGTGTCACTTTTCCCAAAAAGTTATCTACGATTACGGAA
This sequence comes from Saprospiraceae bacterium, assembly GCA_045106545.1. Classification (GTDB taxonomy): domain Bacteria; phylum Bacteroidota; class Bacteroidia; order Chitinophagales; family Saprospiraceae; genus JBGCES01. The sequence continues at coordinate 2,533 of JBGCES010000139.1, read as the reverse complement.
TGTAATGTGCCGCGTCGCGAATTTCAGGAGTTTATTGGTGGTAATTTAGAACAACGGAATTTCATTATGAAAGCCGCTGTCACCTGTATGCAAAATGAAATCCATCAACTTCACGTCTTTCAAATCTCTGAGCGTACGCGCTACGAACAGGCGCAAAACGAATTTGACGTGATGGGACTTTATGAACAATTCAACCCAGGATTGGGTATGAATCAAGTGCCCACGGAAGAAGGAATCGCACTACGTACGACAACCTCGCTCCTTTTTGGAAAACGCTTCGATCGGGTAAAAACAGCCGCGCTTAATTTGGGGGACGATGTCGGCGGCGGAGCGTTTACGAGCGATAATGGAGAAACCACTTATGTCCTTTGGGCAAAGACCAAACAGGATCGAAATGAATACAATACCGAAACCTATGACTTCCCTAATCAACTCGTTACCAGCGACTTACAAGTACGTCAATGGAACTACACCGAAGGTTTCCAAGAGAGTTCGATCAATCCAACGAATATTCAACTCACTTCTACCCCCATCTTTCTAATCGAAAAAAGCATTGATGTTACGTTCCTCTCTGCCTGTACGCCTGGTCAAGTGGAATTTAATGACAACAATAGCAATGCCGTTAGTTGGGAATGGACTTTTGAGGGTGGAAATCCAGCCTCCTCTAATGCACAAAATCCAGCCGTTACTTACGCGGAAGCAGGTCAATATGTGACAACTTTAATCGCGCGAGATGCTGCGGGTGAAATTGTTACGAATCGGCGAACTAACGTAAATATAAATCGAGCGCCACAGGCTGCGTTTACGACCAATTTACTTGGTTCGGGCGCGACTTTTAGTAGCAGCAACGATCCGCTGACCGAGGAATACGCTTGGGAATTTGGCGATGGCGCGACGAGTAACGAAGCGAGTCCAAATCATACTTTTGCACGAAGCGGCACTTATGAAGTCCGATTGACGGTAAGTAACGAATGTGGTTCAACTACAGCTGTTCAAACCGTATCTGTTACTACTCAGACGACTTCTCGCTTGACCTACACCGCTAATGATAGCGTACCAAATTTCCCCCGCTTTCGTCCAGGTGTTAATTTGAATTATTACCCTGGCTGGACGGACGAACAACTCGCTGATATTGCCACAGGGAATCCACTAACGGGGATTAATGGTGCAGGTTTAAAAACGTTGCGTACCCAACTCCCTGATGAATTTATCAGCTTTTGGGGCTACGATATTCGACGAACTACTTTTGATTATTATCAAAATATGGGATTGCAGGACAACGCGGTCGTGGTCGGTTTTCCATCGGAAGCCAATCGCTCGACTGCTAATTTTTGTCCCACTCAAACTTCGGCATTATTCAAAAACATGTATCTCGACATCTGGGATAATGGCGAATTTGGAACGCCCATTAACGATGAAAACGACTACGCCCGCTATCTCTACGAAACGGTATTGCGCTATCGCGATCAAACCACCTTTTGGGAAATTTGGAACGCGCCTGATTTGACGGTTTTTGGTGATGTTGGTTGGCGAGAATCGGGCGAACCAGGCAACTGGTGGGATGATGATCCCGATCCCTGTTCCTATAAATTATACGCGCCGATTCAGCATTATGTGCGGATGCTACGCATCAGCTACGAAATCATTAAAACCTACGATCCAGATGCCTTCGTGACCATTTCGGGAATTGCTTTTCCTGCCTTTTTGGATGCGCTTTGTCGCAATACTGATAATCCGCAGGCGGGTGAACTAACGGGCGATTATCCACTGCGTGGTGGCGCATATTTTGATGCCGTCGGTTACGTCGCATTTCCGCACCTAGATGGAACAGTACGCGAGTACGACCACAGTATTCAGACTTTTCGTTTTAAACGCAATTCGGATACCGCGATTAAGAGTATTCGGAATTTAAAACAGCAAATGGAGGCGGTTTTGGAAGACTATGGCTATGGTGCAAATTTGCCTGACAAGGCATTTCTAATTTCTCGTTCTAATGTGCCACGCCGTCCGCGAGGTGATTATTTAGGTGGTGATGAACTACAACGAAATTACTTGATGAAAGCCTACGTGGAAGCCAATAAACAAAACTTGCTACGTTTTAACGTTTATCAAATTAGTGAGACCGCCACGCCTGGCACAGAAGAATCGGAATTACAGCTGATGGGTTTGTATGAAAATCTCGCTAACGTTCCTTATTACCAACAGCAATTAACAGCTGGAGGAGTCGGATTCAAAACGACTTCTGATTTACTTTACAATAAAACGTACGATGCAGCGCGTTCCGCCGAAACGGACAACTATTCCGTGCAAGCCTTCCGTGATGCCGATGGGTTTTATACGTATATGGCATGGGCAAAGACGCAGAACGATCGCAGTGAATCTGCCAACGTATTATACTCATTCCCAATCAGTTACGATATTGATCGCTTAGAAAGACGCAAATGGGATTTTGGGGTAAACCCAAATATGGAAGAAATCAATCCTAACGATGTTTTACTTACGGGAACACCGATTTTTCTAACCGAAGTAAGAA